>NZ_JBNQTI010000019.1:0-54523 GCF_050325825.1 Kitasatospora sp. LaBMicrA B282 | reverse complement strand
GGTGGTGAGGCCAGTCAGGCCTCACCACCCCACACGCTGTCGAGTCGAGCTTTAGGCGGCGGTCAGCAGCTTGCGGACGTGCTCCACCGCCTGGGCTACCGGCACCAGTTGCGTCTCGCCGGTGACCCGGGTGGTGACCTCGACGGTCCCCTCGGCGAGGCCGCGGGCACCGACCGTGATCCGGTACGGGATGCCGACCAGCTCGACGTCACTGAACTTCACCCCGGGCCGCTCGTTGCGGTCGTCCAGCAGCACGTCCACCCGTTCGGCCCGCAGCTGCCGGTACAGGTCCTCGGCGGCCTCGGCCACCGTCACGTCGCTGACCCCCAGGACCACGACCGCGACCTTGAACGGGGCCACTGAAACCGGCCAGACGATGCCCTTCTCGTCGTGGTGCGTCTCCACGATCGACGCCATCGCCCGCTCGACGCCGATGCCGTAGCTGCCCATGGTCGGGACAACCCGGTCGCCGTCTGGGCCGAGCACGGTGACACCCAGCAGTTCGGTGTACTTGCGGCCGAGCTTGAAAATGTGGCCAACCTCGATGGTGACCACCACGTCGAGGGGTTCGCCGCAGTTGGGGCAGGGCTCGCCGGAGACGACCTCGCGCAGGTCTGCCCACTGCTGCACTGCGATGTCCCGCTCCACCGAGAGGCCCCGCAGGTGGACGCCGTCGATGTTGGCGCCGGTGGTCATGTCGGTGCGCCCGCGCAGGGCCTCGTCCGCGAGGATCGGCAGGCCAGTGACACCGACCGCCCCGAGGCTGCCGGGCGAGGCGCCGAGCGCCGCCTGGATCTCCCCCTCGGTCGCCGGCCGTACGGCGGCGGCAGCCAGGGTGTCGATGAGCTTCTGCTCGACCAGGCTGTGGTCACCACGCAGCAGGACCAGGGTCAGCTGGTCGTCGACCACGTACACCAGCGTCTTGATCTGCCGTTCGGCCGGGATGCCGTGCAGGCGGGCCAGTTCCTCGATGGTCCGGGTCTCGGGGGTGTCGAACCGCTCGGGCACGTCCAGACCAGGGCCATCCACCACGGCGGCCAAGGCGGAGGTGGCCTTCTCGGTGTTGGCGGCGTAGCCGCAGCCACGGCAGCGGACCACCAGCTCCTCACCGGCCTCGGAGGGACACATGAACTCCACTGACGCGCTGCCGCCCATGCTGCCGCTGGACGCCTGCACCGGGATCGCCGGAAGGCCAAGGCGCTCGAAGATCCGCTCGTAGGCGGCCTTGTGCAGGTCGAAGGAGAGGTCCAAGCCCTCCTGCACGAGGTCGAAGCTGTACGAGTCCTTCATCGTGAACTCGCGCACCCGCAGCAGGCCGCTCTTCGGGCGGGCCTCGTCGCGGAACTTGGTCTGGAACTGGTACCAGATCTGCGGCAGGTCCCGGTACGACCGCAGCTCCTGGGACAGGACGGTGAAGATCTCCTCGTGCGTCATGCCGAGGGCCATGTCCGCGCCCTTACGGTCCTTGAGCCGGAACATCTCCTCGCCCATCACATCCCAGCGGCCGGTCCGCTGCCAGATCTCAGCCGGGTGCATGGCCGGAAGGACGAACTCCTGGGCGCCGATCGCGGTCATCTCCTCACGGATGATGTCCACGATCTTGGAGCGGACGCGTACGGCCAGTGGCAGCAGGGAGTAGTGTCCGGCCATCAGCTGCCGGACGAACCCTCCTCTCACCAGCAGGCGGTGGCTCACCGCATCCGCGTCCGCCGGGTCCTCGCGGAGAGTGGGCACGTACAGCTGGGACCAACGCATGGGACCGGAGACCGTCCTCTCGGTGAAGCTGCGGTGTGTCACGGCGGCGCTCGCGCCGACATCACGACGGGGACCGGATCCTAGTGGCGGACCCCTGCCCGAATCACCCCATTTTGAGAAGCCCAGGTGAGAGGCCGTCAGGGTCGCACCTCGACAGGTGACAGCCCGAACGGAGACAGATGGCCAGCAACACAGCGGACCTGCCCAGCAGCGATCGGTCCGTCGAGGCCATCCGCCGCTTCTACGACGCCCTCGCCGAGGGCGAAGAGGACCGGCTCACCAAGGACGTCGCCGGCAGAGTCTCCTTCGAGATCCACCGACGCTTCCTGGAGCCCTATCTGCATGAAGGGCAGCGCGTGCTCGAGATCGGAGCCGGCCCCGGCCGGTTCACCACCGTGCTCGCCGAACACGGCGCCCGCGTGGTGGTCACCGACATCTCACCCGTCCAGCTCCGCCTCAACGAAGCCAACGTCTCCGCGGCAGGAGCCGAGCAGGCAGTCGAGGCCCGCCACACACTGGACATCCGCGACACCACCCACTTCCCCGACGCTGCGTTCGACCTCGTCCTCGCCTACGGCGGCCCCCTCTCCTACGCCTTCGACCAGGAGCACCAAGCACTCACCGGTCTCTTCCGGATCCTGAAGCCCGGCGGCATCGTGGTCGCCTCGGTGATGTCCTTGTGGGGGAGCTGGCGGGCCCGCCTCGCCGGTGCCACCCAGGTCGCGATCCGCCATGGCATCGACGTCGCCGATGCCGTGATCCGCACCGGCGACCTTCGCCACGTGCCCGACGCGACCCACGTCTGCCGCATGTTCACCTGGGAACAGCTCACTACCCTCGTCACCGAGTGCGGCGGCGAGATCCTGGCAGGATCAGCCAGCAACTGGGCGAGCCTCGAAGACCCAACCCTCCTGGCCGAGATCGAACGATCTCCGCAGCTCTGGGATCGATTCCTCGCCTACGAGACCGCTGCTTGTGCCAGCCACGGTGCCCGCGATGGCGGCACCCATATCCTCGTTGCGGCACGGCCACGCGGCTGAGCTCCGGGACGGGACAGCCACCATGGCATGTGTCGGCCGAGGACTTCTACGGCGCGGCTCCTCACCAACCGCACGGGTCAGCCCGCCAACGCGCCCGAATCGACCACTGGTCGGTAAGTTCGAAGCATCGCGGTGGGGCGGCGATCTCCCCGGCTATCACTGCCTTCGGGAAGCCAAGACATGCAGGAGCGCCACCAAGGTTCCCGAACCCATGAGCTTCCCCTCCGCCATGAGCATCGGGATCTCGAACATCGGCACCCACGCGACGTGGCCGGCCTCCTCACCGTCCTCGGGCGCGCCGACGAGGGTCGCCCCCTGACCGACGAATACCTCGTGCGGCGAGTCCACCATGCCGACCATCGGCTGGAAGGTAACCACGTGGCCGAGGTGATCCGGTCGCCAGCCGGTCTCCTCCTCGACCTCGCGCAGAGCAGCCCCCAGACCGTCCTCTCCGGGATCGACGATGCCACCGGGAAGCTCCCAGCCCCAGGACTGCGGCACGAAGCGGTACCGCCAGAGCATCAACACGCGGTCATCGGCATCCAGCACCGCGGCGATGGCCACGCGCTTCAACCGCACGACGTGATGCTCGAAGCGCGCCACGCCAGGCGGCTCGACGTCCACGAGCGCCAGCTGTACCCATGGGTTGTCATAGACCACGCGGTCGCCGTAGATCTTCCACGGCTCGAGCCCATCGGCCTGAGTGCTCATCAGCAATCACATCCTGGGAAGGCGGCAGTGGGCATAGCTGACCACACCTGCCAAGTGGGCGGCGCACGTCGAGCACATTGCCCCAGAGGTACCCCGCGGGTGAAGCGTGCGGACACGGTACCGGTGAGGCGCAGTACCTCCCGGCGGTCTCGTTCCAGGAGCGCGCCGAGACCTCGCTGATCACTCTGCTGACCCAGGTCCTGGGCTTCGCCGCCAGTAACTCGGCTGCCCGCCGAGTCGCTACTCAGAACGGCCTTCGGCTGATCGCCGAGCGTGTCGACGGCGAGCAGCACACCACCCTGCTCGACGAGGGCACCACCCAGCAAGTGCTGTCCGCGCTCGTCAGTTCAGCCGAACTCGCCGGCGAGGCGACCTTCTACCTCAAGGCCAGCCGGAAGCCGCCGGAGTAGCTCGACCTGAGCTGGCTGCGTTGTCCTGGGAGGGGGATATCGTTGGTTGGTCGCCCTGCACAGGGAACACCACGCTCCGTGTTGGTTAAGCCATCAGGAACGCTCGGTGTGCCCTGTCCGTGCCTGAGGCTGGGTGATCAGCAGGAGCACCACGGCCTTCGGGTCGCCGCCCTTTGACGAGCAAGGACACCCCCGACTGATGGCAGTGACCCAGCAGGAGATCGAGAACCGGCTGTGGGACGCCGCCGACGAGCTGCGTGTGGCGATGCCCGAATCGCAGTACTCCTCGGTCGTCTTCCCGCTGATGTTCTGGAAGTACCTGTCGGACACCTGGGAGCACCGCCGCCAGGAGTTCCAGGCCGAGAACCAGGGCCTGGAGTACTCCGCCGAAGAAGCCCGCGAGATCGAGTACCGCGACTACCAGTCGTTCGATATCCCATTCATCCACCCCGGCACCGTCCAGGAGCGTCGTTCCTCTTGGACGTCCATCCTCGCCACCGTCGCCCGGCCCGGCCTCGGCCAGCGCGTCCGCGCCTCCCTGCAGGCCATCGAAACGGCCAACCCTGACAAGTTCTCCCGCATCTTCGGGGCCATGACCTGGACGTCCGAAGAGGTGCTGCCGGGGGAGGTCCTGGCAGCGGTCATGCAGGCGATGGACCGAGTCCCGAAGATGCACGAGGGCAACATGTCCTACGACGTGCTTGGTGGGGCGTACGAGTACCTGCTGAAGCGCTTCTCCGACGGGTCCGGCACCCGCGCCGGCCAGTTCTTCACCCCGCGCGAGGTCGTCGAGCTGCTTGTCGAGGTCCTGGACCCCCAAAACCGCGAATCGGTGTACGACCCGACGTGTGGGTCGGGCGGCATGCTCATCGCCTCCGCGAACCTCCTGAAGGCACACAATAAGCGTGGCTACACGCTCAAGCTGCACGGGCAGGAGGCCGTAGCGGACACTGCGGGCGTAGCACGCATGAACCTCTTCATGCACAACCTCACCAAGTTCAAGATCGAGGTTGGCGACACCCTGAAGGACCCACGCTTCAAGAAGAAGTCGGACGGATCCGTCGCGCAGTTCGACGTGATCGTCGCCAACCCGCCTTACAGCCTGAAATGGAAGCCCTGGACCAAGGACCCGCGTGCCATCGGCGGGGTGGCACCCCAGTCGTCCGCGGACTGGGCGTTCGTACAGCACATGATCGCCAGCATGGACCCGTTGAAGGGCCGCGCCGGCGTTGTTCTGCCTCATGGTGTCCTCTTCCGCGGCGGCCAGGAAGCGGCTATCCGTCAGCGAGTCCTGGACGACGACCTCCTGGAAGCCGTGATCGGGCTGCCGGCGAATCTCTTCTACTCGACGGCCATCCCCACGGCGATCCTGGTATTTCGCGCGTCCGGTACTAAGCCCCCGGAGCGCAAGGGCGGCGTGCTGTTCATCGACGCCTCCAAGCGATTCACCAAGGCCAAGAACCGCAATGTCCTCACCAAGGTCGACATCGCCGACATGGTGCGCGCCTACCAGGCGGACTTCGATGCCGATGGCAACCCGGTGGACCTCAAGCTAGAAGTTGCTCTGCCAGCACGGCTCGTGTCCATCACAGAGATCGTGGCGAACGGGTACGACCTCAATATTGGTCGTTACATTAAGCAGTCCGCCGCCGAACAGGAAGACCTCGGCACCCTCATCGATGCCTACAACGTCGCCCGCGCCGAACGACAGAAGACCGAGGCTCGCATGCTCGCCGTGCTCGCCGACGCCGGGATCGAGGGTTTCGATGAGTGACGGTTATCCGCTTCGTCCTCTCGGGTCGCTGATGCGCCTCGACATCCAGCGCACGCCGATGATTCCTGCAACCACCTACCGTCTGGCTGGGGTCCTGAACGCAGGACAGGGGCTTGTCGCTAAAGGCGAACTCGACGGCGGAGACACAGAGTATGCGGCAATGAACGTGCTGCGCGTCGACCAGGTCGTGATGCGAAAGCTGACCGCATGGGAAGGCCCGATCACCGTAGTACCTGCCGAGTTCGACGGATTCGTCGTCAGCAACGAGTTCCCTACATTCACGCTTGGCCCGGAACTGGTACCCGACTGGGTTAGGCACATCTGCCGCTCACCGCGACTGTGGACAGAAATGAAGAATCGGGTGAGCGGGACAGTTCAACGGCGCAAGCGCCTTAATCCCGAGCAACTGTTGCAGATCGAACTCCCGATCCCGCCCCGCGAGGTCCAAGCGAGGATCGTCCAGGTACTCGACTCAGTTGACGACCAGATCGCCGCACTCAACACCGAATCCGAGGCGCTGGAGAGGATCCTGCAGTCCCTGCGCTCAGACCTGCCGGAGACGGATCATCAGCCCATCGGTGACGTACTGCTGGGGATCGACAGCGGTAAGAGCGTCCAGGCCGGGGGCGAAGCCTCTGCTGAGGAAGAGTTCCGAATCCTCAAGCTCAGCGCAGTGCAGCGTGGTTGGTTCAAGCCCTCGGAGGCCAAGGCGCTGACGGAGACCGACGCGTTCTCACCCAGTCACGTGGTGAGAAACGGAGATTTGCTTATCACCCGAGCGAACACGCCAGAGCGCGTCGGCTTCGTCGCAGTAGCGAAGGACGTGCCCGACGGGACATTCATGCCTGATCTGATCTGGCGCCTCCGCGTGGACGAATCTCGCGTCTCTGCGGACTTCCTTGAGCATGCCTTGTCATCGCTCGAATTGCGGACCCGTATCTCAGGGGTAGCCGGTGGAACGAGCAAGTCGATGGTCAAGATCAACAAGCGGGGTTTCGGCGCTGTTCGCGTGCCCATTCCGTCGCTTCCTGAGCAGGGTGAGTATGTCCGCCGGTGCGAGGCAGTGGTCGGGATGATCACGGCCACTCGTGCTGAAGAGGACCGTCTTCGTAAGGTCCGGGCGGGGCTACTGGCGGAGCTGCTGGACCGCACCATCTAGATTGAGTCTGCCGAACTGGGGGGTCTGAGCTGTGGCGAAGGGCATTCGGGAGCGCGAGTTCCAGAACTTGATGATTCGGTGGTCCCTCCCTATGGGCTGGGGCTTCACCGCCGGGCGGGCGTTGCCGCGTGAGACGACGCAGACAGTGATTGCCTCTCAGCTGCGAGATGCCATCGTCAGGTTGAACCCCGTGGTGATCGGGGGGTTCGACGTGGAAGCCGTGGTCGAGGAAATCGTCGCGACGGTCAACGCTGTCGAAGGCGGACTGGTTCGGGCCAACGAGCAGGTACTGCGCCTGCTGCGCGGACACAAGGAGTTCCGGGACGCCGACGGCGTGTGGCACGCCCTGAAGGTAATCGACTTCGAGCACCCGACCGCCAATACGCTGGTCGTGTCCGACGAGGTGACCATCACCGTCCCCGGCAAGACCTCTCGTCGCTTCGACCTCGTGTACTGGGTCAACGGCCTGCCCCTGGTCGTGGTCGAGGTGAAGTCCCCGACCGCAAAGTCCGGATGGGTCGACGCCGCCAACGAGATCAACAACGTCTACGCCACCGAGTACCCCTGGTTCTTTACGCCCAACGTGTTCGCCGTCGCCTCCGACGGACTGAAGCTGCGGTTCGGTGCCGCCGGCGCGCCCACGAACCTGTGGCAGCCGTTTCGGTCCACCGCCGACGACGAGAACCTGTCCGGGCAGGCCGACGTGAAGCGCTCCGTCGAGCTGCTGATGAACCCGGCCACGATCCTGGACATGCTCGCCAACTTCGTCCTCTTCGACACTGCCGGGGGCGGGGCTGACATCAAGTACCTGCCCCGCTATCCGCAGATGGAGGCCGCCCACCTGATCCACGAACGGGTCCTGGAGGGCGGGTCGAAGGGCCTGGTCTGGCACCATCAGGGGTCGGGGAAGACGCTGCTGATGGTCTTCGCCGCCTCGCTGCTGCTGGCTGACACCCGCACCGATTCACCCACGATCATCCTGCTCTCGGACCGAACCCACCTCGTCCGGCACACTGCCGGGGTGTTCACCTCCGCCATGGGGGATGCCTACTTCCACCGGCCCAAGACCAGCCAGAAGCTTCGTTCCCTGCTGGCCGACGACGTGCGCGGTGTCATCTCCACGACCGTCCACAAGTTCGCCGACGCCGGCGAGAACCTGTCGACCAGGGCCAACATCATCGTGCTGGTCGACGAGGCACACCGCACCCAGTCCGACAAGGAGAAGTCCCTGGCCGGGCAGATGCGCGCAGCGCTGCCGAACGCGAAGTTCTTCGGCATGACCGGCACCCCCGTACGGAACCTCGCCACTGACACTTTCGCCCTCTTTGGTGAGGAGGCTGACCCGGGCAGGGTGCTGCACCGCTACTCGGTGTCACGGTCTCTGCTGGACGAGGCGACCGTGCCGGTCGTGCTGGACCCGCGCCCGGTCGTCTTCGAGATGAACGACCAGGAGCTGCAGGCCGAGTTCGATCAGTTCGCCGACGACTTCGATCTCGATGACCCCGACCGTGAGACGCTGTCCCGCAAGTTCGGGCGCCTCACGTCGGTTTTCGCCAACCCCGACCGCATCCACGCTGTCTGCCAGGACATCGTGGACCACTACCTGGCCAGCGCCTACCGCAACGGCCTCAAGGCCCAGGTCGTCGCCTTCAACCGCGAGATGGCCGTGGCATACATGGAGAAGATCAACGAGCTGCTGGCCGGCTTCGAGGCGTCACAGGTGCTCGCCAAAGTCGGGAAGCACGCCCGGATCACCGCCGAGGTGAACATCTCCGTCTCGGATGCCAAGGACGAAGTCGCGGCCATGAAGCCGTTCCAGCTCTCGGAGGCCGAGGAGGAGGAGCAGAAGCGGCGGTTCCTTTCCCCGGACGACCCGCTGTGCTTCCTGGTGGTGACCGCAAAGCTGATGACGGGGTTCGACGCCCCGAACGAGGGCGTCCTCTACCTGGACAAGCCCTTGAAGGCCCACAGCCTGTTCCAGACCATCACCCGCCCGAACCGCACCTGGGTGTCCCCGACGGGGTTCGTGAAGACCCGCGGCGTGGTCGTGGACTACATCGGCCTGGCCGAAGAGGTCCAGCGGGCCGTCGTCGACCCCGCCTCGAAGGGAGCCAGCAAGGGCGGCGGGTTCGTCACTGACTTGTCCGCGCTGGTCGCCGAGTTCCGCACCACCTTCGCCCGCATCGAAGACCTCCTCGCGGACGTGGACGGCCTCGACCTCACAGTCCACGGTTACGAGTCCGTACGGGCTATCAACGTCTTCCTGGACGCCAACCCTGGCGCGGCCGAGGTGTTCACGAAGGACTACCGGCTCCTGGCCCGCCTCTACCCGCTCATCAACACCGACAAGCGGGTCGCCAAGTACCAGGACGGCTTCGGGCTGTTCGGATCCGTGTACACGACCCTGTTCAAGAAGTCCTCCGACGAGGAGAGGAAGGAACGGCTGGGCGAGCTCGGGCCGATGGTCCTGGACATCATCAACGCCCACGTCCACTCCTTCCGCGTGGCCGCCTCCCAGGAGGAAGCCCTCGTTCTGGACGCCCAGGGCATTGTCATCCTCAAGGAACTGCTGGCCCTTGTCCGCCCCAAAACCGACAAAGGCGACGGGGAGGACAAGAAGCCGCCGTCCGCGGCGGAGATCCTGGACCACATCAAGGCCGCCCTCGACAAGGGAGTCGAACCGGGGTCCGCGAAGTACACCGCCCTCGCGGAGCGGATAAGGCTGCTGCGCGACCGGATCATCCAGAACGCTCAGGACGCCCTGGAGTTCCTGTCCGAAGCACTCCGGATCGCCCGCGCCGTCGTGGATGCCGAGAAGCACCCCAACACCGCCGTCGTCGTGCTGGACGACGACCACGTTGGTGTCCTGTCGCGGATCATCCACGACCACGCACCGGCCGGCCTCACAGTCACCGAGAGGAACCTGGCCGAGGAGATCGACCAGGTGGTCACCCGCACCCTCGCCCGGTCGTGGGACAACGCCGACGCTCGCAACCAAGGTGCCCGCCGGGCCACCGCAGCGGTCTTCCGCCGGTACATGTTGAAGCCGGTGGGGGAGCCGTATGACTCCACTGTCGCCTACATCGAAGCCCACTACCTGGTTGACTGACGAACGCTTAGAGGCGGCCCAGCAACCTGTGGTGATTGCTGGGCTTGTCCTCCTGCTTATTCGAGCATGAGTAATCCACTGGACCGCACTTGCTGGCGACGAGGGATTCCGGTCCTATGCCAGGCGCAGGGCGGAGGCTGGTGCCTGTTACGCGAAGACTGGGGTGATCGTGACAGTTCAGGCTCTACCCGTTGTGCGATGTGCTGGGAGCTCGCAGGCAGCATCGGCGAGGGGCAGCCACTTCTCAGCGATGCTCTGGGACCGTAGGGGCACCACGCCCCCCGGCGACGCCGGGATTCGAGGCGATCACGTGGATGATCGCTCCGCCCCTGTGTATCGCCCTGCGGCCGAAGGACCGACACTATGTGGGAGAGTCTGAATAGTCGTCAGAAGGCTTACTTGCTCGCGTGCTTCCACGAGGATCAGGAGGCGGAACGCCGGGCGAAGTCGGCCCGAGCGGCGTTTCGAGACCCTGGTGCGGCGGCGGAGTGGCGAAGGTTGCCCTTCTCGATACGGTCCGAGCTGCCGTTCGCCGAGTACACCGCGATCCAGGATCGGCTTCGCGCGGACGGGCATCTCGATGCGGGGGCAGGGGCCACCCTGCATGCGCTTGCCCGCAGAGGGCTTCTGAAGATCAGCGAGGACCGCGTTGACGTCCCCCAAGTCGGTCTCGCCTCCCGCGTCCTGGTGGAACTGACACGCTCCGGTCGTGCCTGCGCGCGCGCCGCACTGGGCATCCCCACCGTCCCACGCCGACCGGCGTACCTGTTGTCGGAGTGGCTTTGGCGCAATCTCGTCCGGGTCGCCGAAGCTGGGCCCGAGGGGCTGTCCGAGGACGCGATGGGAGGCAAGTCAAGGTTCTACTTGGGCACTGGCTACCGCCCCAACGGCCGGCCGAGCCGGGGATACATCGACTGCCACCCCGTCCGGATGGAGAAGGGCCGTGGGACGTTCGTCCTTGAGTACCGGTGGCGGCTCACCGAGGCCGGGAAGCGGCACGTCAACGCGCACCGATCCGATTATCAAACCCGTTACCCGGATGTCCAGTTGAGAGCCCCGGATCCGCTCTGATCGTGTGATTCCCGTGTCGCTGTCGGACCTCAGGTCTATGGTGCTTTGCGTGAAGTTCACCTCCGCAGCGGAGCCGGTGAGTCACGACGTGATCCGGCAGATGGTGATGCGTGCCGCGACAGTGGCGGCCAAGGCGCTCACGGACACCGAGCAGTCGGCCGAGGGGCGGCTGCGCACTCTCATGGACAGCCACGGCGAAGTCCTCGCTGCTCGGGGACCCGGCCATCCCCTCACGTTCGAGTCCTTCATGACGATGCTCGCCGACGACCTCGCCGGGCTCTTACCCGATGGCGTGTCACCGGAGGAGATGGCCGGTGTGCACCTCATCAATGACGACGGGCTCTTCGAAGAGGACTTGTTCGACCTAGACCAGGAACAGCGGGAGGTTGCCAGGGCCGTACAGAAGGCCACCCAGGGCGGCAGGTCCACCTCGCTCGCGGAGATCGAGCAGGAGATGGACCAGGTCACCGTCAACTCGGGCTTGAGGAAGCGCGGCACGCAGGAGGCGTACGCGAAGGGCAGGGCGGACCTTTCCCGGATGCCAGCCGGAACCGAGGCGGCGGTTCGGCGGCTGAACCTGCCCAGTGTGGTCGGCCAGTACTACCGGCCTGTCAGCTTCGCCGCGCTGTATGAGCAATGGTGGTTCGCTTGCCCCGTGTGCCGCTGGCCGATGAAGGTAACCCGGCACCGTTCCCGGAAGTCGGCCAGCGGGAGGGTCCAGTGTTTCTATCGGCCGCACGCTGAGCTGATGGGTGCCTCCTACACATTCAAGATCCCCGCTGCTGGTAAGCCGCCGACCCTGATCCCCGGCTCTCCGCCGCCAGCGTTCACCGGGGCGGCTTCTGTCCTGGCTCCTGACCTGCGCGGTCCGGTGCCGAAGCCGATGCCGAGCGCCGGCTACGTGGCGCTGGCCCGCGGGCCCTGGCGGTATACGACGATTCCCGGCCTCCTCGAGATCGCCCTGTACGACGCGCTCATCGCGCGTGGGTTCGCTGCCGCCCCGGAGTCCCACATGAGCCGGGCTGCCCTCGGTGCCGATGACAACTGCCCTGGCAGTGTCACGCTTTGGCCCTTCCTGGACACCTATGACCTGCACGTGGACGTCTGGCTCCCTGATGGACGGACGCAGTCTTTCCAGCTCGACGTCAAGGACTTCACCTCGGAGATGCTGCTGGCGAAGAAGATCCAGGCCGACGGCGGCGACGTCGGAGGAGCGGAGTGGATCGTCGTCCCCGATCACCGGGAGGCGTCGCTTCCACTGTTGCGCGGGGTATGCGAGGAGTTCTCCCTGAAGGTGGCCACCGCGGGAGAGGTTGGCCAAACGATCTGCAGGACGGCGGGTATCCGATGGGCGTGACAGGCAAGCTCCGCAAGGACGACGCAGCGGTCTACTGTGCTCTGGCCCTCGCCGCCCACTACTTCCCCGGCCCACTCGACGAGCACGGGCAGCCCGCAGCGACGTTCCGACACGCCGCCTTCCTGCTGTCCGGCCAGTACGACAAGTGGGACGGCTGGGCCCGCCTTCCTCACGCGGACAAGCAGCGCCTCGCCGACGTCCTCGTCAACGCACCGGGAGAACTTGCCGGTGCACCTGCCTTCGGGAAAGCCGCGCGCAGGATCCTTGCAGCGCAGGGCGCCGGGCAGGCACCCCAGTTCGTCCTCGTCGGTGAACCCCACACCGCGGTGGCCGCCTCACCGAGGATCGGGGACGACTTCCTGGGCTACGTGGACCGCACCATGAAACGGGTCCACAAGGACCACCCGCGTCCCAAGCCGCCACAACCGGCAGCTGCCGGACAGTGGCTCACCCGCACGCTCTACGCTGGCGGCATCGGCGAGATCCAGGGCCGGGCAGCCATCCCCGTACTCGCCGGCGGCACCGAGGCCGACCCGTGCCAGACTCCACCCCAGGTGCACACCGCCGCCCACCTTCCGAACATCGAGATCCCCACCAGCGGCCTATTGGATCTCGCCCGACAGCTGGACCTGCGGCTCAAGCCGGACGGTCGGCACCTGCACCAGGTCCTCAAAGCGCTCTTCGGCCAGCTCAACAGCACGGACATGCTCTCCCCGAAGGAGGCGATCCGCCTGTGCGCCGGCGCCACCGAGGTCTTCAACGCCCCCACGGGTACCGGCAAGAGCGTCCTCGTCCGCGTCATGGCTTCATGGTTCGCCATCAACGGGCTGGCCCTCGCGATCGTCCTCCCCACCGTCGAGGCCACGCTCTCGGCAGCGTGGGAGATCAGCCAGGACCTCGCCTACCTCGGCCGCGAAGAGACGTGCACCCCGCTGATGTCCCCCTACGGGCTGCACGATCGGGCCATGAAGATCGTCTCCCGCATCGACGGATCGATCGCCGAACAGTCGGCCAAGGTCCTGTGGAAGATCGGTCAACTCTCCTACGGCTGCTCGCTGAGCCGTTTCACCGAGGCCACGCACCCCTACCCGGCGGGCTCGGAATCCTGCATGAGTCTCTACCCGCTCCCGCCGTCCAAGGGCACCCGGCGCTGCCCGTTCGTGCCCGTCTGCGGGAAGTACCAGCAGCACTACAACGCCTGCACTGCATCGGTGGTGGTGACCAACCACCACAACTTCATGATGGGTCGGATGCCCATCGGCGTCACCCTCGACGACCGGCTCGTCGCCGGTCTGACCGTGGCTGAGTTCCTCTTCCGCCGCTGCCATGCCACCCTCGTCGACGAGATCGACCAATTCCAGTCCACGGCCATCGGGAAGTGCTCCAGCGAACTGGTCCTGGACTCCCGCCTCGACAAGAAGCTCCCGCTCCAACAGCTCCACGACGAACTTCGCAAGCAACCGCCGGCCACGGTCAAGGAACTCGTCCCACCAGTCACCTACGCCCGCTACCTCACCGAGTTCCTGCTGGCCGCGGTCTGCGAAGGCCAACTCCACCTGCGGCACTACGAAGGGGACGGCGGCCCCGTCGGCGACCGCGCAGGCATGAACAGCACCGGCTGGCACATCTCCGGGGGCCGAGACCGCCGCCTGATCCACCTGCTGTTCCCCGAGGCAGGCATCACCATCGAACACGAGATCCCCCAGGAGCTGTTCGACAAGCTCAACGCACTCAGGCCGCCGAAACCCGGCCAGGACCCGCTCACCGACCCGCTCGCCGTAGTGGAGCTAGAGGGCCACTACGTCGAAGCGCGTGCCATCCTCGGTGAGCTCCTCGGCCACCGCGGCGCCGACCTACTTACCCACGCCCAGCACCGCCTCAACGACCTCCTCAAAGACGTCGTCAAGGACGAGCACGACCGCGCCGAGGCCGTCGAACTGCTCATCGTCCGCACATGGCTGTCGGAGCTGGACGACACCCTCAACGACCTCACGGGAAAGACAGCCCAACTCCGTGCGAGCGGCCTGGCCTCGGCCCGCGCCCTCGCCGAACGCCTCGAGCGCGGAATCGGAGCCAACATCCTCCCCTTCGGCATGCTCGGCCGCGCCCTCTTCGGCTACCGCGTCACCGGCCTGGACGACCCGGCAAAGACCGGCGAGCTGACCTCCCAGAGCATCGCCGGAGACCCGCACACCTACACCGCCCAACTCGGCAGCATCGTCGCCCTCGCCCTCGCCGGCACCGAACGGCCCGTCATGGGCCTGTCCGCAACCGCGTACTTCCCGCAAGCCGTCCGCGAACACATCCACAGCACCGTGAAGTGGTGGATGACCGACGCCGCACCCGACAGCATCCGCGCGAAGAAGCACACCATCACCGACGCCCTCAACGATCCCATCCAGATCTCAGGCCTCCCCCAGCATCTCAAGGCCGGCGCCCTCAAGGAGCTCGGCGAGCGCCTGTACGACACCCGGATCCACCCCGAACTGCAGCGCTTGGAGAAGCAGGACAAGGACCGCGCACACGCCGCCGTCGTGGTCAACTCCTACCTGCACTGCCGCTACATCGCACTCGGCATCTACAACTCCGGCAACTACACCGGCGGTCTGTGCGTGGCTGTCCCGCCGGACAAGGAACGCCGCAGCGACCTGCCGCCGCTACCGGCCGGCATCATCGAGCTGACACCCGAGGAGTTCGAGACCTTCCCGACCAAGGGGAAGATCCTCGTCGTCCCCATGGCCCGCATCGCCCGCGGCCTGAACATCGTCATCGGCACCAAGTCGGCGATCACCCCCGTCTACCTGTGCACTCGCCCGCTCGCACTGTTGAGCGACCCGCCGGAGATGTACGCGTCGGTCAACGCCGCCGGACTCAACAGCCTGCCCAAGGACCCCAGCGACGACCCCGTCGCCGCACTTGCGGCCGCGCGAACCGAGGCATGGAGGCGGCTGAGCCTGATCATGCGCTCCGCTCCCGGCTTCGGGTCGACACACAAGGTCCTGCAGGAAGAGATCGTCGCGGGCATGGTCGTCGACATGATCCAGCTCGCCGGACGCGCCCGGCGCGGCGGCACGGACATGACCCTGCACCTCGTCGACTACGCCTTCCACCGGGACTCCTGGCAGGCCGACCTCGCGACGATCCTCACGCGGATGCACACCAACTGGGACGAGGACGAACGTCGCCGCATGGACGACATCTACCGCGAAGCCCTCGCCGCCTTCCTCGCCTACGCCGGCATCGAACCGGCTGCATGACCCTCGAAGGAGAACCCGGCCGCATGTCCGCCCGCCCGCCCAAGCAAATCCAGCGACTCGACCTCCTCGCCGGCCGGGTCACCCGCGACCTCCTCGCGGACGCCTCCGTCCACATCCGCGACTGCGGCCCAGCCGGCGTCAACATGTGGAGGATCTTCGAGAACGCCTACCGCCGGCGAGCGGGACGCGAGGAGGTCCAGGCCCCGCACTCCATCGTCACGACGGCCCTGCGCGCCCTCACCGGCGGATACGTCTGGCTGGACGCCAAGAAGGCAGTCCTGGCCAGCCGTGACCCCATCGACGACGACACGGTCCGAGACGTCTTCACCCTGCTGCATGGACTGGCCATGGGCGAGGACATCGACGACATCGACCTGAACCAGCCAGTCGGCATCGCGGAAAAGTTCGCCTCCACCCACCAAGAGCAGCGCGCGCTCGCCGACTACCTGCTCCGCTCACCCAGCGAGCAGCCCGACGCCCCCAACTGGGTCTACCAGACCGTCGCCTGGGACCTCGCCCGCAGGATCGCCGCTCAGCCCTGGTCCATCGACGGCCGGTCGGTCCGGCTCCGCCCCGACACCGCAGGCGGCCTCGTCGCGTGGGACGACCCCTGGCCCGACGAGAACGAGAACCGTTTCCGGCTCCCGCGGATCCGACTGCAGATGAAGACCGAACCCAACGTGCGCGACCCGCTGATCCTCGTCTCCGCCTCGGCCACGCGGATCAACCGCTCCATGGACTTCACCCGCACCGTCCTGGCCGAGCAGGACCACCCGGGCCGACCGCTCGTGGAAGTCGAACTCGACGGCCGGGGACGCCTGCGCAACGTCAACCGACTCGCCCTGCAAGCCCTCTCCCGGCTCGGCATGGGCCGGTCAGTCCTCCACGAGGTCGACCGGCAGATCCAGGCCGACCGATCGGCCCGCCAGCAAGCCGGGGAGAACGGCCAGGAGGCTCCGGCCCCGCAGCAACTGGGAACTGTCCGGCCCATCATGGCCAAGGCCTTCTACTTCCCCGTCGGGTCCGGCGTGGGCATGGACTACTACCGAGGGCTCCACGAGCACCTCCAGTCCACACTCGGGGACGAGTGGCAGCCCTTCCACGGCTTCTACGAGGGCGGCAACTTCAAGCAGGCCCAGAAGGCCGACGTCCTCATGGACCCGCTGGACATCACCCGCTCCCTGGACGCCATGGGCCTGGAGCACCTGCGCATCGTGTGCCTGTGGGCCACACACGAAGTCCGCCAGCGGATGATCAACGCACTCGCCCTCGCCTACGGCCAAGACCCCGCCGACCTCAATCCCGCCGAAGGCAAGAGCGCGACGCTGCACGGCACGCGGGTCAGCGCCGTCTTCCACCACGTCCCCGAGTTCCTCCAGCACGGACCTGCAACCGGCCGATCCGCGCACACGGCCGACCTGCTCTCCCTGAAAGCGGTGTCGGGCGAGATCGTCGGTGTATGGGCGGAGACCGAGTACGGCGACGGGAAGAAGAACTCCCTGCCGCGGCCGAAAGACAGCGAAGATGCCAAGCACCAGACCCACCGCATCCTCGCCAAGATGGACCTGGTCGTGCAGTACATCGACAGCGCGACCCAGACCGGCATCGACAAGTCCACGGGCATGGACCACCAAAGCCTGTCCTGCCTCATGGACCTCTACCGCAACCTCGGCTTCATCGACCGTCGCGTCTCCGACGTCCTGACCAAGCCAATCGGAGAACTCCCCGCCGCCGGCGTCGCCCACTGCGGCGTCCACGTCCGCAGGCAGTCGCGGCGCCCGGGAGAACGGGACGCCAGGATCGTCGTCTCGGCCACTGTCCTCAAGCCCCCCGTCGTCCAGGACGGCGCGTGGACGCTCCACGGCTGGTCCTACACCGACCGGATCTGGAAGCCCTACCACCTCGCCGAAGCCGCCTTCCACGCCTCCGACTACCCGGCCGGGAAGATGACGGAGTTCGTCGACAACAGTGCCGGCTACTCCAGCACCGCCAAGGTCATCGACCAGGCCCTGGAAGACCTCTCCGACTACCTCGGCGGCACCCCGTACACCGTCACGGTGGACGGGGTCGCCTGCCGCCGACTCTGGAAGGGACTGCACAACAGGGCCCAGGGACAGCCCCCCGAGGCCAACACCACCTGGCTCCCCGGTTCCACCATCGCCCCTCGCTTCCGGCCCCTCGCAGTGATCCGCCTGAACACCACCGACGACGAAGTCCCCCGCCCGGTACAGGTCACGATCACCGACCAGGACGACACAACGATCAAGACCAAGGAACGCACCACCCAGGTCTTCCGGATCGACCTCGACCTCGGAACCAACGGCGCCTGGCTCCTCGTCAACACCACCCACCAGTTCGACGGCAACGGCGCCGGCCGACAAGGATCGAAGAAGACCCGCTGGACCGCCCTGCCGTGGAACAAGGGCAAGAACGAGATCAAGGCCAACTACTACGCCATGACCGCCACCGAGATCTTCCCGATCGCCACCAACCCGGACCACCGGCGTGAACTGACGATGGTGACGGCCAGGCTCTGCCACCAGGCACTCGCGTGGAAGCACCGCACTCGCTACCCGATTGCGCTCCATGCGGCGCTCCAAATGGACCAAGACCACCCGCAGTACCGGCGCACTGTCCCGCAAGACCTCGACAGTGACGAGCCCGACGACGACCAGTAGCAGATATGGCCCCGCCTGCTTACGTTCCACCAGGCGCAGCACGGCGGGGCACTGCATCGCATGGGCACTCGCCGACCGTCGCTTTCCTACCCCAACGGGCCTTGGCTGCCAAGACATCTTCGCCTGTCCCGAATACTGCTGACGCCCGATCGGGTGACGCGTGGGAGGACCCAACGCAGCGGGCGCCTGGAGGTCCCACCGCTCAGGCAGACAGCCTCTGTGCAGTCGCGCTTCCGGCTTCGGCCAGAGCCAGCTGAGCGGCGAGGGTCCTGAGCTTCGGGAGGTATCCCTCGATCTCGTTGATCACCTGACGGAGGTCGGCGGCGCTGAGATCCGTCCAATTGTCGAGATGCATTCCACAGGTGGGTACACCGTCGTAGGTCGCCAGGAAAGCACCGAGATAGGACCTATCTCGGCCCATGCTGGGGGAGTCGACGCAGCCGAGTGCGATCTCCGCGCCCTCGCAGTCGTAGTGGGGTGCGGCACCCTTCAGGCACCAGGGATGAGTGACGCACTGGTCGGTGCGCGGGCGGCCGGCACTGGCTGGCGGAATGCCGTCAGCTACGAGACGCTCGACTTCTTCGTCGATGCGGTCGGCCTGGTCCCGCAACTGCGCGCTGAAGCCACGGGCCTCGTCCTGGGTCAGTTCCAGGTCGGCGTAGTAACCCCAGAGCTCGATGAGCGGTGCGCACTCTTCCTCGGTGCGCCAGGTGCGGCGGACCGTGAGGACCGGGTCGTTGGCAGGACCGTAGACCGTGTGCTCAGGACCGTGATGGTCGAACTGATTGCACTGGGGCACCGAACTTCTCTGGGCGAGGTGATCTATGACGCATCCGGTCATCTCGGTGCACGACTGAGTGGCTATCGGCGCCGGCGTCGGGTCCGACGCCAGGAGCGACGACGCTGCGGCTTCTGAGGGCAAGTGGCTGAGGTAGGCATTGTTCGGCATAACGCTCCGTAGGTCGCGGGAATCGACGTGTTCGCGACTTTTCCAGCGACCACCGGATGACTGGAGCTAAGTTGAGAAACCGTACTGACGTACGTCGCTGGAGGGCTACGCTGGTCAGATCGTGAGGTGTGCATCCCCATGGTCAGTTTGGGGCGCCATCGCCGGAATCGCCGACCAGCTCGTCGTCGGCAAGCACGTCGCGAGGCGGTTGTCTCAGATCGTGCTGATGGGGTACGACGGCTTCATGCTTCGTTGGTCTCCCCTCAATGAGCGTCAGCTCTCGCTTCTGACCCGTATCGGCGGGGACGGGAGCCCGGTCAACTCGGACGAGTCTGAACTCGCCCATAGCGCCCGTGCTCTGAAGGAGCGCGGACTCATCAGCATGCCGAAGGCTGTGGGGGTGAAATGGCGGGCTGAGATCACCGATGCTGGGCGCTTCTATCTGGAGCATGGGCACCACCCGGACCGCCCGACCCCGAAGCCAAAGACCGTGGTCCGGTCCCCCGCCGACCTCGGCACCACAGAGCAGGCCCGTAGAGACTGGCCAGCTGAGCGACAAGGCCGGCACTCGAGCGCCAGCGGTTCGGCAGCCGCCGAAGGAGTCCAGGGCCGTGAGCGGTCCGGCGCTGATCGAGCAGGTCCAGCAGGCGGGGCGCTTCTTGACGATCCCCGATCCGTCGCCGGAGGAACGGGCAAGGCTGCGCAGGGCCTTCGACGCGGCTCGCACCTGCGTACCTGAGGGCTACCAGCTGAAGTACAGCGGCCGGGAGAAGGGCGATTTCTACCTCGGCCTGCTGCGTGACAACGGGCTGGATGAGACCGAGTGGAACCGGATTCGACTGCAACGCAGCCGGGTCATCACGGACGTGGACGCTGTGGTCGCAGCACTGGAAGCCGATCACAGCGCCTTCGAGGTCTCCGAGGAGGTACTCCCTCGCGTGCTGTCGATCGTCCGTCTCATTGCACAGGAGGCGCTGTCGCGCCACGGTGACGTGGCGATCTTGAAGAAGCGGAAGCAGCCGCGGCCGCTCCTCTCCGTCCACGGCAGGACATGGGAGTTGAGCTTCAAGGAGCGGCAGAAGCACGTCAAGTACGTGCCCCAGGCCACGGGACGGCGCAAGACGTACGACTGGCAGCGGGTGACTCCTGCCTACCGGTCCGAGCCGTCCGGTGAACTCGACCTCCAGGTCGTCGAGTCGCCTCAGGGGGGTTACGGATACGGCGGTGGCTGGAAGACCGACTGTGCCGACACTCCGAAGCGGCCGGTGGAGGAGCAGATCAGCTCGCTCTTCCGGAAGCTGAAGACGCGCGCCGAGGAACAGGAGCGCCTCCAGCTGGAGCGCGAAGCCGAGCAACGTCGGCTGCGGGAGGAGCGAGAGAGGGCGGAGGCGGAGCGGCAGCGCTTGGCGGCCGAGGAGAAGGCACGCAAGCAGCGGGACTGGGAGGCTGCGGTCGCTGCGGCTGGCGCCAAGGCCGTCGAAGCCTCACGCCTTGAGAGGTTCGGGTCTGCTCTGGAGCGGTGGCGGGGTGCGCGGGAAATCCGAGAGTTCTGCGCAGCGCTGGACGAAGCCGCGAGCCGGGCCGACGACGAGGGGGAGGCGCAGATGTTCCGGGAGTGGTCTGCCTGGGGGAGAGCTGAGGCGGACAGGATCGACCCTACGGTGCTCGGAAGCGGGCTCGGCGTCGAAGCCTTCGAAACCGCGCCCACGGCCGATTCGCTGCGGCCGTTCCTCAACGGATGGAGCCCACATCGGCCGGAGAAGGAGGCACCGCCTGCCGAGCCCACCCAGCCGCGGCACCAGGCCGACCCGTGGCGCGAAGTCAGCGCCGCACCTCAGGGCCAAGGCTGGAGATACGGACCCCAAGGTCGCGCTCAATGGTGGAGGCGATGACGCCGTGCCCCCGGTCGCGCAGGGCCTTCAGAGCCCGTTCGACGATCGTGCCAAGCCGCTCGACCTCGGCTCGTAGCGCGAGCAACTCGTCGAACCGCTCCACCCGTTCCTGACCGCACCACTCGCGAACGGTCCGCAGTAGCTCATCCTCCGCCTGCAGCTTCCGTTCGTCGCGACGGCGGTTCCACGACTGCCATGCGGGCTGCACACGTTCCTGGTCGAGGGCTTCCTGCCGGCGCTCGACCTCCGGGAGGATCTCCTCGGCCAGGACCTCTGCGGCGCGTCGGGCGATTCGCTCGGTGACCGGCCAACCCGCCAGGATCAGGCCGATGCGGTTCTCATGAACCATCGGATCGGCACGCAGTTCAGCTGCATCGAGCCCGAGTCGGTCAGCGGTGGCATCGAGAGCCGTGAGCTCCAGCACGCCGGCATCGGCCGCAGTCGTGCGCAGCCGTAGATGGCTCTTGGGACGGACGAAGCCGAGAACCATTCGGGCAGTCTCGAACTCGGCAGTCTTCCGCACGTGCCGGGATGCCTCGACCAGCGCCAGTTCAGCAGCATCGTCGCTCTGGAAGACCGCGACGTCGTCCCACAGCGCGACCAGGGAGGCAGGGGCAACCCAGTCCTGCAGGCCGGCGTCCTCGCCTTCGAGGAATCTGATGTGCACCTGAGCGGCTCGGTGCGGGCCGCCGACCCGGACGATCTCTACACGGCGGATCACACTGCCGAGCATCTTGGGCTGGGCACGGTACGCCCAGTTCTCGCCGATCTCCATCCTGCTATTGAGCCAGGTCAGGGTAGATCGTCGCTACCACTTCCCTGTAGTTCGTTGTGGTCGGACCGCAGCGCAGCTGCCGACGGTCTGAACCGGACATGCGAGGGCCCGGACCGTTCCCGGTCCGGGCCCTCGCCGCTGTGCCCGTCAGCGTCCCAGGTTGGTGTCGGCGGGGATGGTGCCGAGGCGGCCGGCCTGGAAGTCGTCCATGGCCTGCTGGAGTTCGCGGTGGCTGTTCATCACGAACGGGCCGTAGTGGGCCACCGGTTCGCGGATCGGCAGGCCACCGAGGAGCACCACCTCGAAGTTGGTGCTCCGCGAGTCCTGGGTGTCGTCCGCCCGGATGGTGAGGCTGTCGCCCTCGCCGAAGACGACGGCCTGGCCCATGTGGAACGGGCGGCGCTCCTCGCCGGCCGAGCCGCTGCCGGCGAGGCCGTAGGCGAGGCCGTTGAAGTCGGCGCGCCAGGGCAGGGTGATCTGGGCGCCGGGGTTCACGGAGACGTGGATCATCGTGATGGGCGTATGGGTGGCGCCGGGGCCCTGGTGGCCGGCGATGTCGCCGGCGATCAGCCGGACGAGCGCGCCGCCGTCGGCGGAGGCGAGCAGCTTCACGTTGCCGCCGCGGATGTCCTGGTACTTGGGGGCGATCATCTTGTCGGCGGCGGGCAGGTTCACCCAGAGCTGCAGCCCGTGGAAGAGGCCGCCGGACATCACCAGGGACTCGGGCGGGGTCTCGATGTGCAGCAGGCCGGAGCCGGCCGTCATCCACTGGGTGTCGCCGTCGGTGATGGTGCCGCCGCCGCCGTGCGAGTCCTGGTGGATGAAGGTGCCGTCGATGATGTACGTGACGGTCTCGAAGCCCCGGTGCGGATGCCAGGGAGTCCCTTTCGGCTCACCAGCCTGATAGTCCACCTCGCCCATCTGGTCCATCATGATGAACGGGTCGAGGTACTTCTGGTTGATCTTGGCGAAGGCCCGGCGCACCGGGAAGCCCTCGCCCTCGAAGCCCTCGATCGCGGTGGAGACGGCCAGTGCGGGGCGGGGCTGAGCGCCGTTGGCGGGGGCCGCGATGCGCGGCAGGATCAGCGGGTTCTCAACGGTCACGGCAGGCATGCCGGCCTCCTCGGTTGGGTTGGAATGCGATGTTCGTCCTGCGTCTTCGCAGGTCAGAGCCCTCTTGCGACTAGTCCCCCAACTGGACTAGCTTTTGGGCTCGCCGGCCGCGTAGTCCACCTCGCCCATCTGGTCCATCATGATGAACGGGTCGAGGTACTTCTGGTTGATCTTGGCGAAGGCCCGGCGCACCGGGAAGCCCTCGCCCTCGAAGCCCTCCAGCGCGGTGGCGACCGCGAGGACCGGTCGGGCCACCGTGAGCGCGGGGTCGGGGGTGGCGACGCGGGGCAGGGTCAGCGGGTTCTCGACGGTCACGGCGGGCATGTCGGCCTCCTTCTCGGGGTGCTTCGGCCTACCTCTGCGAGGTTAGTTCAATGCTCAACAAGAAGCAAGTTGAAAGTTAAACCATGGCGGCAGGGGTCGCCCGGGGCGGGGGACCTGCGAAAACGGGGTGGCTGCCGAGCCGGGGGTGGGCCGGGTTCGGCCTCAGCCGTACATCCGGCGCATGGTGAAGTCGACCATCTGCTCCACCGCCCGGGCGTCGAACACCATCCGGTGCTCGCCCTCCATGTCCAGCGCGAAGCCGTAGCCGGTGGGCAGCAGGTCCAGCACCTCGGCGCCGGAGACGGTGAAGTACTTGGACTCCTTGCCCGCGTACCGGCGCAGCTCCTTCACCGAGCTGAACATCGGGATCACCGGAGTGGGCGTGTTGTGCAGCGCGAGGAAGCCGGGGCGGTCGCCGCGCGGGCAGTGCACCTTGGAGGTGATGAAGATGGCCTGGAAGTCCTCCACCGTCATCGAGCCGGTGGTGAAGGCGCGCACCGCGTCGCTGAGCGAGGGCGGCGAGGGCTCCGGGTAGAGCGAGTGGGCGGCGGACTGCTGCTGCTCGTACCCTGCGGCACCGCCACTCGGCGCACCGTAGCCCTGCTGCCCGTACATCCCGCCCATGCCGGCCTGCCCCGCCTGCTGGTAGGGGTCGCCCGGGTAGCCGCCGTTCGCGCTCTGCTCGTAGCCGTACACACGGACAGGCTAGCGAACCGGGCCCCTCCTGCGGGGCGGCCGGACCGGACAAGGCGGGGTGGGATGGGCCTGTGGGGATCGCACGGAGTGCGCGGTCGGCGCCCCCGTCGCCGTGCGGCCGGCCGGCGCGCAAACCCCGCCAGGGACGTGACTACGTTCACGCTGCTTTTACGGGGAAAGACTTGAAGAAGTTACTGCCCGGTAGCATCATGGGCTCTACTGGCGGGTAGGTGTGTTCGGCATCTTATCGACGCACCCGGAAGCGATGAACCGGAGAGACGGTCATGGGTCACTACAAGTCCAACCTGCGGGACGTGGAGTTCAACCTCTTCGAGGTTTTCGGCCGCGACCAGGTGTACGGCACCGGTCCGTTCGCCGACATGGACGTCGACACCGCGAAGAGCATCCTGAGCGAGATCTCCCGGCTGGCCGAGAACGACCTGGCCGCCTCCTTCGCCGACGCCGACCGCAACCCGCCGGTGTTCGACCCGGAGACCAACACCGCGCCGATCCCGGACACCTTCAAGAAGAGCTACCAGGCGTACATGGACGCCGAGTGGTGGCGCCTGGGCATCCCGGAGCAGATCGGCGGCCAGGTCACCCCGTCCTCGCTGATCTGGGCCTACGCCGAGCAGATCCTCGGTTCCAACCCGGCCATCTGGATGTACTCCTCCGGCCCGGCCTTCGCCGGCGTCGTCTTCGACGAGGGCACCGAGGAGCAGCAGAAGATCGCCAAGCGGATGACCGAGCGCCTCTGGGGCGCCACCATGGTGCTCACCGAGCCCGACGCGGGCTCCGACGTGGGCGCCGGCCGCACCAAGGCGATCAAGCAGGAGGACGGCTCCTGGCACATCGAGGGCGTGAAGCGCTTCATCACCTCGGGTGAGCACGACATGTCCGAGAACATCATCCACCTGGTGCTGGCCCGCCCCGAGGGCGGCAAGCCGGGCACCAAGGGCCTGGGTCTCTACATCGTCCCGAAGTACGACTTCGACTGGGAGACCGGCGAGCTGGGCGAGCGCAACGGCGCCTACGCCACCAACGTCGAGCACAAGATGGGCCTCAAGGCCTCCAACACCTGCGAGATGACCTTCGGCGCCAAGCACCCGGCCAAGGGCTGGCTGGTCGGCGAGAAGATCGACGGCATCCGCCAGATGTTCAAGATCATCGAGTTCGCCCGGATGATGGTCGGCACGAAGGCCATCGCCACCCTCTCCACCGGCTACCTGAACGCGCTGGAGTACGCCAAGGAGCGCGTGCAGGGCGCCGACATCGCCAACTTCCTGGACAAGAACGCCCCGCGCGTCACCATCACGCACCACCCCGACGTGCGCCGCTCGCTGCTCACCCAGAAGGCGTACGCCGAAGGCATGCGCGCCCTGGTCCTCTACACCGCCTCGGTGCAGGACGACATGACCGCCGCCAAGCTGCGCGGCGAGCGCGACGAGGCCGCCGAGCGCCTGAACGACCTGCTGCTGCCGATCGTCAAGGGCTACGGCTCGGAGCGCTCCTACGAGCAGCTGGCCCAGTCGCTGCAGACCTTCGGCGGCTCCGGCTTCCTGCAGGAGTACCCGATCGAGCAGTACATCCGGGACTCCAAGATCGACACCCTCTACGAGGGCACCACCGCGATCCAGGGCCTGGACTTCTTCTTCCGCAAGGTCGTCAAGGACGGCGGCCAGGCGCTCACCGCGGTCTCCGAGCAGATCAAGAAGTTCATCGAGGCCGGCGAGGGCGGCGACGCCCTGGCCCGCGAGCGCGAGCTGCTCGCCAAGGCGGCCGGCGACCTGGAGGCGATCGTCGGCAAGCTGCTGGCCGACCTCACCGCGGTCGAGCAGGACGTCAAGAACATGTACAAGGTGGGCCTCAACACCACCCGCTTCCTGCTGGTCTCCGGCGACGTGGTGATCGGCTGGCTGCTGCTGCGCCAGGCCGTGGTCGCGCTCGCCAAGATCGAGGCCGGCGCCACCGGCAAGGACCTCGCCTTCTACCAGGGCAAGGTGGCCGGCGCCCAGTTCTTCGCCCGCAACATCCTGCCGACCGTCAGCTCCCAGCGCCTGATCGCCGAGAACATCGACCTGGACGTCATGGAGCTGCCCGAGGAGTCGTTCTGATCCTGGTCGGCCCCGGTCCGCACCGGCGTCACCCCGTCCCGGTGACGCCGGCGCGGAACCCGCAGACCGCCTGACACACCCTCAGCACGTGGGGCCCGCGCGAAGAGCGCGGGCCCCACCGTGCTTTCCGGCGCCGCCCGACCCCGGCGTCGCCCCCGCCCTACCGCCGTCCGCCGCCGTTCTGCCGCGCGGCCCCCGCAGGTCCCCCGCACCCCGCACCGCCACGCCGGCCGGCCGTCCGATTCCTCCCACTGCGGCCGGTCTCCGGGCAGCTCACACCTATACCCGCTCTTGACCGTCCTGTCGGTGTACGGGCATATGCTCGGGTGGGAGGCCCTTCCCCAAACGGCTCTCCCAAGCCCTCGACTCAGGAGCAGCATGTCGACCGCCGACCGACCGGTCTTCTTCGACCGGACCCACACCGACGACCTGATCGCGTATCTGGCCGCGGCCCCGTCCCCGTACCACGCGGTGGCCGGCGCAGCCGAGCGGCTGGAGAAGGCGGGCTTCCGGCAGGTCGCCGAGACCGACGCGTGGGAGGGCACGGCCGGCGGGCGGTACATCATCCGGGGCGGCGCGCTGATCGCCTGGTTCGTGCCGGCGGCGGCCACCGCGGCCACCCCGTTCCGGGTCGTCGGCACCCACACCGACTCGCCCAACCTGCGGGTCAAGCCGGTGCCGGACACCGGGACCGCGGGCTGGCGGCAGGTCGCGGTGGAGATCTACGGCGGCGTCCCGTTGAACACCTGGCTCGACCGCGACCTCGGCATCTCCGGTCGGCTGGTGCTGCGCGACGGTACGACCCGCCTGGTGCAGTTGGACGAGCCGCTGCTGCGCGTCCCGCAGCTGGCGATCCACCTCGACCGGAGCGTCAACGACGGGCTGAAGCTGGACAAGCAGCGGCACCTGACCCCCATCTGGGGTCTGGGCGAGGTGGACGAGGGCAGCCTGATCCGCTACGTCGCCGAGCGCGCCGGCGTGGACGCGGCCGAGGTGCTCGGCTGGGATCTGATGACCCATGACGTCCAGCCGCCGTCCTACCTGGGCCGGGACCGCGAGCTGCTGGCCGCGCCCCGACTGGACAACCTGCTCTCGGTGCACGCCGCCACCGCCGCGCTGGCCGCGGCCACCACCGCGGACGGCGCCGACCGGCTGCCCTACATCCCGGTGCTGGCCGCCTTCGACCACGAGGAGACCGGCAGCGAGTCGGACACCGGCGCGCACGGCCCACTGCTGGGCAACGTGCTGGAGCGCAGCGTCAAGGCGCGCGGCGGCAGTTCGGAGGACCGCGCGCGGGCGCTGGCCGGCACCGTCTGCCTCTCCTCCGACATGGGCCACGCGGTGCACCCCAACTACAGCGAGCGGCACGAGCCCGGCCACCACCCGGTGCCCAACGGCGGCCCGATCCTCAAGGTGAACGTCAACAACCGGTACGCCACCGACGGCGTGGGCCGGGCGATCTTCGCCCAGGCCTGCGAGCGGGCCGGCGTGCCGTGGCAGGCCTTCGTCTCCAACAACGCGATGCCCTGCGGCACCACGATCGGCCCGATCACCGCCGCCCGGCTCGGGATCACCACCGTGGACTGCGGCATCGCCGCGCTCTCCATGCACTCGGCGCGCGAGCTGTGCGGGGCCGAGGACCCGTACCTGCTGGCCTCGGCGATCAAGGCCTTCCTGGAGGGCTGACGGGGTTTCGGAAACGCCGACGGCTTTTCCGGAGGCTGCCGACGGCTCTTCCGGAGGCTCTTTCCGGCGAACTGAGCAAGTGTCAGCAGTGGGGGGCGGGCCCGGCGGGCCCACCCCCACTGCGCTTTCCCCGCTCCGAGCTCTTCGCTACTCCATCCCGGCGAGCACCAGCGGCAGCCGGGTCGCGCCGCCGGCCACCAGCTTCACCGGGACGCCCCAGTCCTGCTGGTGCACGTGGCAGGCCGGGTACTCGATCGCCGGGTCGTCGTCACAGGACGCCGCCATCGCCGAGACGTGCAGCACCCCCTCGCCCACCTCGGCGGAGAGCACCAGCTCGCGGGAGAGCGCGCTGTCCTTGCCCGCGCCCGAGACCAGCAGCTCGGGCGGGGTCGAGCTGACCAGCAGCCGGGTGGAGGGGCCGTAGCGCTCGTCCAGCTTCTGGCCGCTCGGGGCGCGGAAGACCACGTCCAGCTGCAGCGCCCCCGGGGCCACCTCGGTGGCCGCGCGCTGGGTGCGGTGCGCCACCGACTCCACCCGCACCGCCTCCTCGGGCAGCCGCAGCCGGGTCAGCCGGTGCCGGGCCGACTCGATCACCACGATGTCCGCGCCGCCGTCCTCGCCCGGCACCAGCACGGCGCCGGACGGCTCGCGCAGGTCGGTGGCGAGCGTGCTGACCTCGTCCGTGGCCGGGTCGAAGCGGCGCAGCGCGTGGTTGTAGGTGTCGGCGACCGCCACCGAGCCGTCGGGCAGCACGGTGACGCCCAGCGGGTGCTGGAGCAGCGCCTGCCCGGCCGCGCCGTCCCGGATGCCGAAGTCGAACAGGCCGGTGCCGACGGCGGTGTGCACGGCGGCGGGCCGCTCGGCGGTTTCACGTGAAACCCAGCGCAGCGCCGAGGTCTCGCTGTCCGCCACCCAGAGCCGCTCGCCGTCCGCCGAGACCGCGAGGCCGGAGGGCTGGGCGAACCAGGCCTCGGCCACCGGGCCGTCGACCAGGCCCTCGTTGGTGGTCCCGGCGGCCACCGCGACGGTCCCCGCGGCCGGGTCGAAGGCCCAGAGCTGGTGCACCCCGGCCATCGCGATCCACACCCGGCCGTCGAAGAACGCGACGTCCCACGGCGAGGAGAGGTCGACCTCGCCGGCCGGCCCCGCGGTCGCCGAGCCCTGCCACCACTGCTGCCCGGTCCCGGCCAGCGTGGTCACCGTGCCGTCGGCCAGCCGCACCCCGCGCAGCGCGTGGTTGACGGTGTCGGCCACCACCACGTCGTAGCCCAGGTCCAGCCCGTCCGGCACCAGCGCCAGCCCCTGCGGCTCGCTGAACCGCGCGCTCGCCGCCGGGCCGTCCACCAGGCCGCGCACCCCGTCGCCGATCCGCCGCAGCACGGTCTCGCCGTCCTCGGCCAGCTCGACCAGCGCGTGGTGCCCCGAGTCCGCCACCAGGAAGTGCCCGTCCGGCAGCCGCACGGCCTTCCCGGGGAACTTCAGCGCCCCGGCCGCCGGCTCCGGCGGCACGTAGGGCCCGTCCCCGCGCCGCAGCGTCCCCTTCGCCGCGTGCTCCGCCTCCAGCTCCTCGACCAGCCGCCCGATCGCGTGCGCGTGCCCCTCACCCGCGTGCTGCGCGACCACGTACCCCTCGGGATCGATCACCACCAGCGTCGGCCAGGCCCGCACCGCGTACTGCTTCCAGGTGACCAGCTCCGGATCGTCCAGCACCGGGTGCGCCACCTCGTACCGCGCCACCGCGTCCACCACCGCCTGGTGGTCCGCCTCGTGCACGAACTTGGGCGAGTGCACCCCGACGATCACCACCGTGTCGCGGTGCTTCTCCTCCAACTCCCGCAGCTCGTCCAGGACGTGCAAGCAGTTGATGCAGCAGAAGGTCCAGAAGTCGGCAATCACGATCTTGCCCCTGAGGTCCGCCAGGGTCAGATCCTTGCCACCAGTGTTCAGCCAGCCACCGGCCCCGACCAGTTCAGGGGCGCGGACACGTGCACGAGAAGCCATGCCCACATCCAACCCCACGGCCGGAGTGCGCATTCCGCCGCCCACCGGCCCGCTCGCCCGTCCGCCCTCCCGCCGCGCCGAGCCTTCTGGGAGGCTCTGCCCCATGTGGCGCGAACTGATCCTCGAGACGACCGACGACGTCGAGTGCGGCCCACCGGCCACCGAGCAGGCGCTGGCCGCGGTCGTGGCCACCCTCGGCCAGCGCCTGCCGCGCGACCTGGCGGAGCTGCTGCGGGAGTGCGACGGCGTCCGGGGCCGGCACGGGCGGGACGTCGTCTGGAGCGCGGAACGGATCACCCGGGTGAACCGGGAGTTCCGCTCCTACCCCGACTTCCCGGACCTCTACATGCCCTTCGAACCGCTGATGTTCTTCGGCGCGGGCGACGGCGGCGACCAGTTCGCCTTCGTCCGGACGCCCGAGCGCGACGACGTCTTCGTCTGGGACCACGAGACCGACAGCCGCGCCATGGTGACCGGCAGCCTGCACCAGTACCTGCTGCGCGCCCTGCGGGAGGGCGGGGACTGGTTCCGGAACGACTGAGGTCAGCGCCGCCCGCCGAGACGTCGGGTCGCTCCGACTGCCCGTTACAGGGCCAGATGCAGGCGCAGCGCCGCGTCGAGGGCGGCCAGGCGTGCGGGCGGGACGGCGCCGATCCGGTGCAGCAGGCGTTCCACCGCCACGGCGCGGACCTGTTCGGCCTGTGCCTTGGAGTCGTGGTCGAGGCCGCAGGAGGCGGCGTCGAGGAGGACCTGGAAGGGGAAGACCCGCTCGGTGTTCGAGGTGATCGGGACGACCGTCAGTACGCCGCGGCCGGTCCTGGCCGCGGACCGGTTGGCGGAGTCGTTGGAGACGATGACAGCGGGCCGGGCCTTGTTCGCCTCGCTCCCGCGGACCGGCTCGAAGTCGATCAGGTAGATGTCACCTCGTCGCATCGGACAGGCCGTCCGCCGTGGCACCGTCCCAGACGGCGCTGGACTCGTCCTGGTCCCACTCCTGCCACGCCTGCTCGTAGTCCTCCTCCAACTCGGCGGCGCGGAGCAGGTCGATGGCGGCGTGTATCACCGCCGACCGGGAATCAGCGGAGGTCCGGGCGCCGTACTCGTCGAGGAAGGCGACATCCGCCTCGGGCAGGCTGACGCTGATCTTCATGCCGGAATAATACCGCTGGTGCTACTGGCGGTGCTACCTGTGGTGCAAGGTGGTAGCACCAGCGGGCCACCTGGCCGTGCGGCCCCGGCGTTGTGGCCGGTGGGCCCGCCGCTCGGTCAGCCCGCCGCGAGGCGTTCGGTCAGCCGGCTCTTCGCGGCCGGCCACTCGTCGGCCAGCATCGAGAAGTACACGCTGTCCCGCCAGCTGCCGTCCTTGCGCTGCCGGGCCCGCCGGAAGGTGCCCTCGTACTGGGCGCCGAGGCGCCTGATCGCGGCCTGCGAGCGCTCGTTGTTGTTGTCGGTCTTCCACATCACCCGGCCCATGCCGAGGTCCTCGAAGGCGTGGGTGAGCAGCAGCAGCTTGGTCTCGGTGTTCACCGCGCTGCGCCAGACCGAGCGGGCGTACCAGGTGCCGCCGATCTCCACCCACTCGTCGCGCGGGTTGACGTCGTAGAAGGCGGTGACGCCGACCGCGCGGCCGCCGTCGGTCCGGACCACCGCGAACGGCTCGCAGCCGGCGTTCGCCAGGTAGCCGTCGACCAGCTCGGCGAAGTCCGCCGCGGTGCGCGGCTCGAAGGGCAGCCAGCGGAACACCTCCTGGTCCGCGCCGACGGTCTCGTACAGGTCGGCGGCGTGGGCGCGGGCCAGCGGCTCCAGGCGGACGTGCCGGCCGGGGAGGGTGACGGGGGCGGGGGTCTTCGCGGTCATGGTCCGAACCGTACGTGGACTTCGTACTAGATGCAATGGGTGTATGCACTAGTTCGAATGGCTCAGGGTGAACGAAAGGCCCCGCACCGTGCGGTGCGGGGCCCTTCGGTGGAGCGGGCTCAGATGAAGGAGTTGATCTGGATCGTCTCGGTCCGGCCGGGCCCGACGCCGATCGCCGAGATCGGCGCGCCCGACATCTCCTCCAGCGCCTTCACGTAGGCCTGCGCGTTCTTCGGCAGGTCGGCGAAGGTCTGCGCCTTGCTGATGTCCTCGGTCCAGCCGGGGAGGGTCTCGTAGATCGGCTTGGCGTGGTGGAAGTCCGACTGGTTGTACGGCAGCTCCTCGACCCGCTTGCCGTCGATCTCGTAGGCCACGCAGACCGGGATCTGCTCCCAGCCGGTGAGCACGTCGAGCTTGGTGAGGAAGAAGTCGGTCAGGCCGTTGACCCGGGTCGCGTAACGGGCGATCACCGCGTCGAACCAGCCGCAGCGCCGGTCGCGCCCGGTGGTGACGCCGCGCTCGCCGCCGATCCGGCGCAGCGCCTCGCCGTCGGCGTCCAGCAGCTCGGTCGGGAACGGGCCCGAGCCGACGCGGGTGGTGTAGGCCTTGAGGATGCCGATCACCCGGTCGATCTTGGTGGGACCGATGCCGGCGCCGGTGCAGGCACCGCCCGAGGTCGGGTTGGAGGAGGTGACGAACGGGTAAGTCCCGTGGTCCACGTCCAGCAGGGTGCCCTGGCCGCCCTCCAGCAGGACCACCTTGTTCGCCTTGAGCGCCTCGTCCAGCACCAGCGTGGTGTCGGCCAGGAAGGGGCGGATCTTCTCGGCGTAGCCCAGGTACTCCTGGACCACCAGGTCGGCCGGCATCGCGCGGCGGTTGTAGAGCTTGACCAGGATCTGGTTCTTGTGGTCCAGCGCGGCTTCGACCTTCTGGCGCAGGATCGACTCGTCGAAGAGGTCCTGCACCCGGATGCCGATCCGGTTGATCTTGTCGGCGTAGGCCGGGCCGATGCCGCGACCGGTGGTGCCGATCTTGCGCTTGCCGAGGAAGCGCTCGGTGACCTTGTCCAGGGTCCGGTGGTACGGGGTGATCAGGTGGGCGTTGCCCGAGACCAGCAGCTTGGAGGTGTCGATGCCGCGCTCGTTCAGCCCGTCCAGCTCGGCGAGCAGCACGCCCGGGTCGATCACCACGCCGTTGCCGATCACCGGCGTGACGTTCGGGCTGAGGATGCCGGAAGGCAGCAGGTGCAGGGCGTACTTCTGGTCGCCGATGACCACCGTGTGACCGGCGTTGTTGCCGCCCTGGTAGCGGACGACGTAGTCGACGGAACCGCCGAGGAGGTCCGTGGCCTTCCCCTTGCCCTCGTCTCCCCACTGGGCACCAACGAGCACGAGTGCCGGCACAGGCGTACACCCCTTCCGGTTGGGGCATCCTGCGTAGGCCGCAGTCTGCCCCGAGATAGACGAAGCCCCTGGCGCAATAGCGCAAGGGGCTCTTGCACCGAGAGATTACCTGAGGAAGGACCGGTCGTGTCGTCCCTGTCCACGCCCGCCCCCCGACCCTCCGACGCCGCCGGGCCGCCCGGGGGCGCCCCGCTGCTGGTGCTGCTCGACCCGGCCGCGAAGGAGGCGGACGGGGAGGCGGTGCGGATCGCCCGGGACGTGCTCCGCGGGGGCGCGGACGTCAAGGTGGCGGTGCCCGAGAACGCGGCCGAGCTGGACCGGGTGCTCGCGCACCGCGGACGGCGCCGTCCGGTGGTGGTCGGCTCCGACCTCGCGCTGCGGCGGGTGGTGCAGGCGCTGCACCACCAGGGTGAGTTGGGCGCGGGGCCGCTCGGGCTGGTGCCGGTGGGCGCCGGCCGGGCGGTGGCGCTGGCCCGCTCGTTGGGGGTGCCGCTGGAGCCGGTGGCGGCGGCCCGCACGGTGCTGGGCGGGGTGCCGCGGCAGCTGGGGCTGCTGGTGGACGACGGGGGCGACGTGGTGCTGGGGGAGGTGCGGATCCCCGGACGGCGGCACGGCCATTCGGGCGGGTGGCGTTCGCTCTGGGCGAAACTGATTGCGGCCGAGCAGGTGGAGGTCGGCGAGCCCCGGCTGCGGGTGGAGGCCGACGGGCGTCCGCTGGGCGGTGGTGGGCGTCCGCTGCGGCTGGTGGCGCTGCGGTTGCCGGTGGGGTCGAGCTCGGCCGAGGTGGTGGTGCGCCCCTCGGGGTCGGGCGGGGCGCTGCTGCGGGTGCGGGCGGTCAGCGTCACGGTGGCCGGGCGCACCTTCGGCTACGACGCCGACGGCTGCCCGGCCGGCCCGGTGCCGGCCCGCACCTGGACGGCCCACCCGGGCGCCTGGGGTCTGCTGCTGCCGGCCGCGGCCTGACGCGCGGTCCGAGCGGCGGCCCGGGAGGCGGCCCGAGGGGAGGTCCGAGTGGCGGACCCGAACGGACCCGAGCGGCCAGGAGCCGGCCCGCAGCCCTCCGCCGCGACCCCGGAAGCGGCCCGCAGGTGTCGCCCGGATGGCCGCGGGGCGACCACCGCGCCGGAGTGACCAGCATCACGCACCCCGCTCCGTGATCCGTGTGCCACCTGATCGAACGCCGTGGTAAGGGGTTTCGTCTACGCGCGTCGCCAGGCGAATCGCCAGCTCCGCCGGACGCCCGGCGCCGGAAGCCTGTGCCAACTGCCCTAGACTCGAAGGCGTGCCACGTGGTGACGGAAGACTCAACCACGATCTTCTTCCCGGCGAGAAGGGCCCCCAGGACGCTTGCGGCGTCTTCGGTGTCTGGGCTCCCGGCGAGGAGGTCGCCAAGCTCACGTACTTCGGCCTCTATGCCCTGCAGCACCGCGGACAGGAATCCGCCGGTATCGCAGTGAGCAACGGCTCTCAGATTCTCGTCTTCAAGGACATGGGACTGGTGTCCCAGGTCTTCGACGAGACCTCACTGGGATCCCTGCACGGGCATATCGCCGTCGGACATGCCCGCTACTCGACCACCGGGTCCTCGGTCTGGGAGAACGCCCAGCCGACCTTCCGGGCGACCGCTCACGGTTCGCTGGCCCTGGGCCACAACGGAAACCTGGTCAACACCGCCGAACTGGCCGCGCTGGTCGCCGAGCTGCCCGGGACCGAGCACGTCTCGCGCTCCGGCCGGACCGCCGCGACCAACGACACCGACCTGGTGACCGCGCTGCTCGCCGGCAACCCGGACCTCTCCATCGAGGAGACCGCGCGCCAGGTGCTGCCCAAGGTGCGCGGCGCCTTCTCGCTGGTCTTCATGGACGAGCACACGCTCTACGCGGCCCGCGACCCGCAGGGCATCCGCCCGCTGGTGCTCGGCCGGCTGGAGCGCGGCTGGGTGGTCGCCTCCGAGACGGCGGCGCTGGACATCTGCGGCGCCAGCTTCATCCGCGAGGTGGAGCCCGGTGAGCTGATCGCCATCGACGAGAACGGCATGCGCTCCTCGCGCTTCGCCGAGGCCAAGCCCAAGGGCTGCGTCTTCGAGTACGTCTACCTGGCCCGCCCGGACACCTCGATCGCCGGCCGCAACGTCTACCTGTCCCGGGTGGAGATGGGCCGCCGGCTGGCCGCCGAGGCCCCGGTCGAGGCCGACCTGGTGATAGCGACGCCGGAGTCCGGCACCCCCGCCGCGATCGGCTACGCCGAGGCCAGCGGCATCCCGTACGGCTCCGGCCTGGTGAAGAACGCCTACGTCGGACGCACCTTCATCCAGCCCAGCCAGACGATCCGTCAACTCGGCATCCGGCTGAAGCTGAACCCGCTGCGCGAGGTGATCGCCGGCAAGCGCCTGGTGGTGGTGGACGACTCGATCGTGCGCGGCAACACCCAGCGCGCGCTGGTCCGGATGCTGCGCGAGGCGGGCGCCGCCGAGGTGCACATCCGGATCTCCTCGCCGCCGGTGAAGTGGCCCTGCTTCTTCGGCATCGACTTCGCCACCCGGGCGGAGCTGATCGCCAACGGCATGACGGTCGAGGAGATCGGCAAGACGCTCGGCGCCGACTCGCTCGCCTACATCTCGCTCGACGGCATGATCGAGGCCACCGCCCAGCCCAAGGACCGGCTCTGCCGGGCCTGCTTCGACGGTGAGTACCCGATGGAGCTGCCGGATCCGGCGCTGCTCGGCAAGCTCCTGCTGGAGGCCGAGATCGCCGGTGGCAAGCAGCAGCCGCCGGTGCGCGGCAAGCCGACCGGCTCGGACCTGGACGGGGTCCAGTCGCTGCTCGGCGGCCACGGCGCGGCCGACGCGCTGCGCCGTCCGTAAGTCCTGAGGCGGGGCCCCGGCAACGGGGTCCCGCCGCTTTCGCAATCCCCCCACAGACCCGAAAGGGCCGCAGTGACCAGCAACGAGAGCGGTGCCACCTACGCCGCCGCCGGAGTCGACATCGAGGCGGGCGACCGCGCGGTCGAGCTCATGAAGCAGTGGGTGAAGAAGACCAACCGGCCCGAGGTGGTCGGCGGCCTGGGCGGCTTCGCCGGGCTCTTCGACATCTCCGCCCTGAAGCGTTACGAGCGCCCGCTGCTGGCCTCGGCCACCGACGGGGTCGGGACCAAGGTCGCGCTGGCGGCGGCGATGGACAAGCACGACACCATCGGCCACGACCTGGTCGGCATGGTCGTCGACGACCTGGTGGTGTGCGGGGCCGAGCCGCTCTTCATGACCGACTACATCTGCGTCGGCAAGGTCCACCCCGAGCGGGTCGCGCAGATCGTCAAGGGCATCGCCGAGGGCTGCGTGCTGGCCGGCTGCGCGCTGGTCGGCGGCGAGACCGCCGAGCACCCGGGGCTGCTGGGCCCGGACGAGTACGACGTCGCGGGCGCCGGCACCGGCGTGGTCGAGGCCGACGCGCTGCTGGGCGCCCACCGGGTGCAGGCCGGCGACGTGGTGATCGCGATGGCCGCCTCCGGGCTGCACTCCAACGGCTACTCGCTCGTCCGCCACGTGCTGCTGAACCAGGCCGGCTGGCAGCTGGACCGCGAGGTGCCCGAGTTCGGCCGCACCCTCGGCGAGGAGCTGCTGGAGCCGACCCGGATCTACTCGCTGGACTGCCTGGCGATCACCCGCTCGACCGAGGTGCACGCCTTCTCGCACGTCACCGGTGGCGGCCTGGCCGCCAACCTGGCCCGGGTGATCCCGGACCACCTGCACGCCCGGCTGGACCGCGGCACCTGGAACCCGCTGCCGGTCTTCCGCACCGTGGCCGAGGTGGGCCGGATGCAGACCCTGGAGATCGAGAAGACCCTGAACATGGGCATCGGCATGGTGGCCGTGGTCCCGCCGGAGTCGGTCGACGTGGTGCTCTCGGTGCTGGCGGACCGCGGGGTGGAGGCGTGGCTGCTGGGCGACATCGTGGCCCGCGAGGGCGCGGAGCAGGCCGGCGCGGCGCTGTACGGCGAGTACGCGAACTGAGGCGCCGAGGCCCGGACGCCGCCCGTGCGGGCCGGCACGAACGGCGGTGGCCCTGCCCCCTCGACCGGGGGGCGGGGCCACCGCCGTTCTGTCGCAGCCGGTGCCGTCCGTCGCAGCCGTGCCCGACCGACCCGCGGTCGACCGACCGGCCGCCGGCGAACGCCGAAAACCGGCCCGGCGCTTCCTCAGCGCTCGGACCGGGTCAGGGCGTGCTGCTCACGCGCGTCGGCGGGCCTGATGGGAGGCTTCGGCCTCCTCGTCGTCCTCGTCCTCGTCCGCGTAGTAGTCCGCGTACGCCGCGTAGGGGTCGTCCTCGTCATCGTCCTCGACCACCGGCTCAGGGTTGATCGAAGGAACGGGCGAAGATACGCCCAGTTCGTTGGAGAGACGGTTAGCGTCGAAGCCGCCGCTGTTGTACTTCAGCTGGCGGGCGACCTTCGTCTGCTTGGCCTTGGCCCGGCCGCGCCCCATGGGTCGACCCCCTCAACGGTGGGGCACCACGGCCCCGAGTCTGACACGTGTTCATGATCAGGAGCGGCTTGCCCGAATCGGGAGAGCCGTCCCTTGGAGCATCAACGGTACCTGTTTCCGCCCTCGGACGGTACGTCGCCGGTGTGACGTGGCGCGCACTGTCGCTCCCCGGGACCAGGTCTCTCCTGGTCAAACAGGGAATTTCAGGTGTTGGCAGGGTGCCCGGCGGGTGTCCGGGTCCGTCGTTCTGCGACCGATTATCCCCCGACCGTGGCGTCCGGGACGCCCGATCGGGGGACATCCGGTGAATCCGGTTCCACATTGTGATGCGGACCGGCCGGATCGGGCGGGGTCCGACCGCCTGCTCCGGGGTGCGGAGCCGGCCGGTGCGGACCCCGTCGCGGGGTGAACGACAGCCCGTGCAGACTCAGCCCCGGCGCGCGCCCGGGAGCAGGATCGTGCGCAGCGCGCTGATCTCGCGCATCCGGCGCTCGGCCAGACGGTCGGCGGCGACGGCCGGCGGCACGCCGTCGGCGGCGGCCCGGCTGAAGATCTCCAGGGTGGTGTCGAAGATCCGGGTGGCCTTGTTCTTGGCGCGCTCGAAGTTGAAGCCCTCGATCTCGTCCGCCACCTGGATCACGCCGCCGGAGTTCACCAGGTAGTCGGGCGCGTAGAGGATGCCGCGGTCGGCCAGGTCCTTCTCCACGCCCGGGTGGGCCAGCTGGTTGTTGGCGGCGCCGCAGACCACGGAGGTGCCGGCGGCGGTCAGCTGGGCCACCGTCTCGTCGTCCAGCGCGCCGCCGAGGGCGCACGGGGCGTACACGTCCAGCTTGGCGGCGAGCAGCGCCTGGGTGTCGGCGGCCACCTCGACGTCGGGGTGGGCGGCCCGGACCCGGTTGACGGCGGCCTCGGAGACGTCGGTGACCACCACGGTGGCACCGTCCGCGACCAGGTGGCCGACCAGGTAGTGGCCGACCTTGCCGACGCCCGCGACACCGACCCGCTTGCCGCGCAGCGTCGGCTGGCCCCAGCGGGCCTGGGCCGAGGCCCGCATGCCCTGGAAGACGCCGAAGGAGGTGAGGACCGAGGAGTCGCCGGCGCCGCCGTGCTCGGGGGAGCGGCCGGTGACGTAGTCGCACTCGCGGGCGATGACGTCCATGTCCTGGACGTAGGTGCCCACGTCGCAGGCGGTGACGTAGCGGCCGGCCAGCGACTGGACGAAGCGGCCGTAGGCGCGCAGCAGCGCCTCCGACTTGTCGCCGCCCTCGGCCTTGGCCCGCGGGTCGCCGATGATCACGGCCTTGCCGCCGCCGAGGTCGAGCCCGGCCAGCGCGTTCTTGTAGCTCATGCCGCGGGACAGCCGCAGCGCGTCCTCCAGTGCCTCCTCCTCGGAGTCGTACTGGTGGAAGCGGGTGCCGCCGAGGGCGGGGCCCAGCGCGGTCGAGTGGATGGCGATGATCGCCTTGAGGCCGGAGGTGCGGTCGTGGCAGAGCACGACCTGCTCGTGCCCGTCGCCCGGGACGCCGTCCTGCTCAGTACGGAAGATCCGGCTCAGCACGCCTGGTGCGGGGTGCGTCGCGGACACGGTTCGTACGTCGGTCACTGTGGTGACTCCAGTATCTGCTGGCCCCCGTGCTGTGGTGGGGGCATCTGAAGCGAAGCGTAGTCCGCCGACCCGGGCCCGGGCTGCCCCCTGCTCGCATCCCGGACGGGCGGCCGGCGGCCGGTTCGGCCGCCCGCGGCCGGGCGACGGACCGCGCACCGATCCCCGCCGGGCCCTCCCGATCCGTCGGTGCCGCGTGCGACGATGCAGGACGTGACCGCAGTGCGCACCTCCGTGTTGCCGCCGTACGCCGCCCACCTGCGGGTGTACGAGCCGCTGGCGGCGTACCCCGAACCCGAGCGGGCCCGTTGGCAGGCCTACGCGGCCGAGCGCGGGCCTGACGCGGCGTCGGTCGAGGAACCGGTGGCGCCGGCGGCGCTGGAGGCGCAGCGGGGGGCGCTCGCCGAGCTGCTGCCCAGGCCCCCGCGGGCGCTGCTGCCGGGGGCGGGGGCGGGGACGGTCGAGGACTGGGGGAGGGAGAGCGAGCGGGCCTTCGTCCGGGTCGTCGACGCGGTCACCTACATCTGTCCCTGGGCCACCCGGCTGCGCAGTTGGCAGGCGCTGGACGAGCTGCGCGAGTCGCTGCCGGTGGCGCTGCTGGACACCGTGCTGCCGCAGGCGGTGCGGCAGCAGGCGCAGAGCGCCCAGGCGAGCTGGCGGGCCAGCCACCCCGACGCCCGGCCGTGGATCCTGACCAGCCGTTGGGAGGTGCCGGTCCGCTGGTTCCTGCCGTTCGCCGACGAGGAGCGGCACTACCTGCCGGCCGAGCCGGCCGGCGGGGAACAGCCGGGGCGCCCGGCGGCGCTGTTCTACCTGACGCCGATGGCCCAGGCCCGGCGCCGGGTGGCGCGCGCCTACCGGGTGCTGCGCACCGGGGCCCCGACGAAGGGGAGCCCGCTGGCGCTCGGTGCCGAGGAGGTGGGGCGCTGGCTGGAGGAGTTCCACCCGCGTTCGCTGGTGGAGCTGGACTACGGGGGGTTGGTGCACGTGATCGGTGCCGGCGCGCTGGCGGCCGACCGCTCGGCCGGCGAGGTGGCCGACGGGCTGGCGGCGCTGCGGGAGGGGGACGCGGCGGTCGCGGCGCGGGCCTACGAGGCGGTGACGGAACGCTGGCGCGCGGTGCTGGCGATGCGGCAGGCGAACTGACGTGCAGGACTGACGGGGGGTCAGAACAGGTGTGACGGGGGACTTACGGGGACGACCGGGGGTCGTGGGGGGCGAGCCGTCGTGGTGGCGCGCCCGCGCCCGCCCGGCGTTGTCAGCTGCGCGTGAGCCCGATCGGGACCTAGGTCCCGGTTCGGGTCAATACCTACCGAACGTGACACTACTCACCGTTGACGCGAAGTCGGCTAAAGGTAAAAATGGGACAACCTGCCCAACTTCTTCAGACCTGCCCACTTTTGGGTGGATCTGGGGTCCGTGTGCCCTTTGGGGGGAAACGATGGGTCTGGCCTCTCCCTCACCGGTTGTCACGATATGGTGACTGTCCGCTATGGGGTGGTCCATCGCCTTCCGTCGCTCTTGAACCCGTGAGGGGCCAATTTTGGCGGTTTGGTCGATAGGGCTGGACGGATGGTGTAGTTGTAGACACCAGGACAAGCCGTTCGTCCTATAACCGACTCGGTCCGTCTCTGCCATTTCGGGCATCGCGGGCCAAGGTGCAGAATTTGAAGGATAGAACCGCCCTGGTTCGGTTCTCCGAGGAGGCCGCTCATGACCGCTCGTACCCCTGACGCTGAGCCCCTGCTGACGCCGGCAGAGGTAGCCACCATGTTCCGTGTCGACCCCAAGACGGTCACGCGGTGGGCCAAGGCGGGCAAGCTCACGTCCATCCGCACGCTCGGCGGCCACCGCCGCTATCGGGAGGCGGAGGTGCGGGCTCTGCTGGCCGGTATCCCCGCTCAGCGTACCGAAGCCTGAGGCACCCGCGGCGGCTGCCGTACCGCCGCGTGAAATGCCTGCAAGAGGGGCTGCTGCCGGACTCCGCCGGGTCCGGGAGCAGCCCCTTTTCGTACCCGCACGGACATGAGTGTCAACCGGTTCATGACTGTCATTTGACCGCAGAATGACGATCAAATGGACGAATGTTGTGGCGGGTGGGGCGGGATGAAATACGAATGCCGAATCTTCGGAATGTCGCGGGGAAACTCCCGAAACTCTGTACAATTTTATATATTAAATCACCGGGTTCGCAGGGGGGGTTCACGGCGTCGGGGTTCAAGAAAAGATAAGTGACGACCGTCACACGGCCCTTGCTTGTGGTCTGGACCACTGTACCGATAATGCGTACGGGTGGTCCGCCGGTCGAGCGGCCCCGGAGGCGCCCCCGACCTGCGGCCGAGCCGGACCGCGGGTGCGCCGCGGTCGGCCCGCAGTAGATCTGGAGTCGACCTGGAGCGGCACTGGAGCGGAGTCCTGGGGTCGAGTCTGCCCTGGTCGGCTGGGAGCGAGCTGCGCGGCCACTGGGTGGCGGCTGGGTGCCGCCGGCGGGCCCGGTGCCGGCACAGAGCGGCGGCGGCGTGCAAGCGACGGCGGCGTGCAAGCGACGGCGGCGCGGAGCGGGCCCGTACGGAATTGGCGGCGCAGAACCGGCGACACAAAACGAAGAGGCCCGGAACCTCTCGGTTCCGGGCCTCTTCCGAAGGCGACCCTGACGGGACTTGAACCCGCGACCTCCACCTTGACAGGGTGGCGAGCTAACCAACTGCTCCACAGGGCCTTGCTGTTCACTGGTGCTCAACCGGCTCTTCACCGATGAACCCCAGTGGTTTTTCGCTACCCGCGGCAGCGACAAGACAGATCGTACTGCATCGCAGGCCCCCAGGTCGAACCGGCCGCCAGCGGCAGCCGGTCCGACCTGGGACGCCCTCAGAGCGCAGCCGCCGCCGCGTCCATCGCCTTGCGGATCCGCTTCTCCGAGACCGGGGAGGGCGTGCCCAGCGACTGGGCGAAGAAGGAGACCCGCAGCTCCTCGATCATCCAGCGGATCTGCTTCAGCTCGGCGCCGGGCTGCTGCCCGGCCGGCACCGCGGCCAGCAGGTCGCCGTACTCCCGCTGCACCTCCTGCACCACGGCCAGCTGCTTCAGGTCGCGCTGCGGGTGGTTGGGCAGCGCCTCCAGTCGCCGGTCGACCGCCGCCAGGTAGCGCTTCAGGTCGCCCAGGCGCTGCCAGCCGGTGTCGGTCACGAAGCCGGGGTAGACCAGCGAGGCCAGGTGCAGCTTGATGTCGTTCACCGCGGCCAGCAGCACCGGGCTGCTGACCGTGCGCAGCCGGGTCGAGGCCCGGTGGAAGACCAGCAGGGCCGAGGCGGTCTTCAGCGTGGTGTCCGCCGACAGCTCGTACAGGTCGGCCCGGACCTGGTCGTGGAGCTTGGTGAACGCCGCCTCCTCCCAGGCCGGGCCGCCGGCCAGGGCCATCAGCCGGTCCGCGGAGCAGGCGGTGATGTCCTCGAAGAGCGCCGGGATCGAGCCGTGCGGGTTGTAGGAGAGGGCCAGCTTGGCCTGGTTGCCGAGCCGCGACTGGATCCCCTTGGCCGGCGAGTTCACGGTGAGCAGCAGCAGCCGCCGGGTGCCCGCCCACATCGCCTGCGCCTGTGCCTGCGGGGTGTCGTAGAGCCTGATCGACACGCTCTCCCGCTCGTCGGTCAGCGCCGGGTAGGCGCGCAGTGAGTGGCCGCGGGAGCGCTGCTCGAAGGTGCGCTGGAGCAGCGGCAGGTCCTCGGGCCAGCCGGTCAGGCCGGTGCGCTCGATGCCGCGGTGCGAGGCGGCCGAGGAGAGGGTCTCCTTGAGCTTGGGCGTCAGCTTCAGCCGCAGCTCCTCCAGGTCCTTGGACTCGGCGAGCTTCCGCTTGCCGTCCACCACCCGGAAGGTGACCTTGAGGTGGTCCGGGATCCGCTCCTCGTCCCAGGCCTCCGGCGGGATCGGCTGGCCGCCCATCCGGTGCAGGATCCGCTCCAGGGTGGGCAGCAACGGTTCCTGGCGGTCGGTCAGCTCGCGCAGCACGGCCCTGGCGTAGTCCGGCGCGGGGACGAAGTTGCGCCTGATCGCCTTGGGCAGCGAGCGGATCCAGGCGGTGACCAGCTCGCCGCGCAGCCCCGGGATCTGCCAGTCGAAGCCCTCGGCGGAGACCTGGTTGAGCACCGGCAGCGGGATGTGCACGGTCACCCCGTCCGCGTCGCTGCCCGGCTCGAACTGGTAGGTCAGCGGGAAGCGGAGCTTGCCCTGCTGCCAGAAGTCCGGGTAGTCGGCCTCGGTGATGCCGTCGGCGCTGTCGTTGATCAGCATCGACTTCTCGAAGTTGAGCAGGTCGGGCTGCTCGTGCCGCGCCTTCTTCCACCAGGAGTCGAAGTGCCGGGTGGAGACCACGGTCTGCGGCAGCCGGGCCTCGTAGAAGTCGAAGAGGGTCTGGTCGTCCACCATGATGTCGCGCCGGCGGGCCCGGTTCTCCAGCTCCTCGACCTCGTCGAGCAGCCGGCGGTTGGCGGCGAAGAACTGGTGGTGGGTCTCCCAGTCGCCCTCCACCAGGGCGTTGCGGATGAACAGCTCGCGACAGAGCTCGGGGTCGATCCGGCCGTAGTTGACCCGGCGCTGGGCCACGATCGGCACCCCGTAGAGGGTGACCCGCTCGAAGGCCATCACTGCGCCGGCCTTCTTCTCCCAGTGCGGCTCGCTGTAGTTGCGCTTGATCAGGTGTTCGGCCAGCGGCTCGATCCAGTCCGGCTCGATCTTGGCGTTGATCCGGGCCCACAGCCGGGAGGTCTCCACCAGCTCGGCCGACATCACCCAGCGCGGCGGCTTCTTGAACAGGCCGGAGCCCGGGAAGACGGCGAACCGGGCACCGCGGGCGCCGCCGTACTCGCGCTTCTCCACGTCGAACAGGCCGATGTGGGAGAGCAGCCCGGCCAGCAGCGACTGGTGGATCCGGTCGGCGTCCGGCTCGGCATCGTCGTGAGGCTCCTCGATGGTGACCCCGAGCTGCTTGGCGACCGTGCGCAGCTGGGAGTAGATGTCCTGCCACTCCCGTATCCGCAGGTAGTTCAGGAACTCGGCCTTGCACATCCGGCGGAACGCCGAGGAGGAGAGCTCCCGCTGCTGCTCCCTGAGGTAGCGCCACATCGCCAGGTAGGAGAGGAAGTCGGAGGTCTCCGAGGTGAACCGGCGGTGCCGGTCGTCGGCGGCCTGCCGCTTCTCGGCCGGGCGCTCGCGCGGGTCCTGGATGGAGAGCGCGGCCGCGATCACCATCACGTCGCGCACGCAGCCGTTCCGGTCCGCCTCCAGCACCATCCGGGCCAGGCGCGGGTCGACCGGCAGCTGGGCCAGCTTGCGCCCGAGCTGGGTGAGCCGCCTGCGCGGGTCGGACTGCTCGGGGTCGAGCGCGCCGAGCTCCTGGAGCAGGCTGACGCCGTCCTTGATGTTGCGCGAGTCCGGCGGGTCGAGGAACGGGAAGGCGGCGATGTCGCCCAGGCCGGCCGCGGTCATCTGCAGGATCACCGAGGCGAGGTTGGTCCGCAGGATCTCGGCGTCGGTGAACTCGGGGCGGGCGAGGAAGTCCTCCTCCGAGTAGAGCCGGATGCAGATGCCGTCGCTGGTGCGGCCGCAGCGGCCCTTGCGCTGGTTGGCGCTGGCCTGGCTGATCGCCTCGATCGGCAGCCGCTGCACCTTGGTGCGGTGGCTGTAGCGGGAGATCCGGGCGAAGCCCGGGTCGATCACGTACTTGATGCCGGGGACCGTCAGCGAGGTCTCGGCCACGTTGGTGGCCAGCACGATCCGGCGCGAGCCGGAGCGCTGGAAGACCCGGTGCTGCTCGGCCGAGGAGAGCCGGGCGTAGAGCGGCAGCACCTCGGTGGACCTGAGGTTCAGCTTGTTGAGCGCGTCGGCGGTGTCGCGGATCTCCCGCTCGCCGGAGAGGAAGACCAGGATGTCGCCGGGCCCCTCGGCCTGCAGCTCCTGGGCGGCGTCGCAGATCGCCTGGATCTGGTCGCGGTCCCGGTCGACCGCGCTCGCCGCGTCGGTGTCGTCGTCGAAGTCCGCGTCGTCGTCGAGCAGCGGGCGGTAGCGGACCTCGACCGGGTAGGTGCGGCCGGAGACCTCGACGATCGGGGCGTCGCCGAAGTGCCGGGCGAAGCGCTCGGGGTCGATGGTCGCCGAGGTGATGATCACCTTGAGGTCCGGGCGGCGGGGGAGCAGCTGCTTGAGGTAGCCGAGCAGGAAGTCGATGTTGAGGCTGCGCTCGTGCGCCTCGTCGATGATCAGCGTGTCGTACTGGCGCAGCTCGCGGTCGGTCTGGATCTCGGCCAGCAGGATGCCGTCGGTCATCAGCTTGACCAGGGTGTCCTGGCCGACCTGGTCGGTGAACCGGACCTTCCAGCCGACCACCTCGCCGAGCGCGCTGCCCATCTCCTCGGCCACCCGCTCGGCCACCGTGCGGGCCGCGATCCGGCGCGGCTGGGTGTGCCCGACCAGGCCCTTGATCCCGCGGCCCAGCTCCAGGCAGATCTTCGGGATCTGGGTGGTCTTGCCGGAGCCGGTCTCGCCCGCCACGATCACCACCTGGTGGTCGCGGACGGCCGCCAGGATCTCGTCCTTCTTCTGACTGACCGGCAGTTCCTCCGGATAGCGGATCCGCGGCACCGCCGCCCGGCGCTGCGCCACCCGCAGCTCGGCCTTGGCGATCTCGCCGGCCAGCTCGGTGGTGATCTTCTGCCGGGCCTCGTCACCGCGGGCCTTGCGGGCGCCGTCCAGGCGGCGACCGATCCGCTGCTGGTCGCGCAGCGTCAGCTCGGGCAGCCGGCTGGCCAGCTCGCCGATGGTGGGTGCGTCGGCGGGCTGGACGGCGGGGGAACTCATCGCGGGCATCCCTCTAGGGTCGCAAAAGGCGGCTGCGGGCCGCACCCCGGTTTCGGGCGCGGCGGCCGGCGGCGGTGGTGACGGGCGTCTCCAGTGTCACACCCGGTCGCCGGCGGGGACCCGCGCCCTCCGCCGCGGTCCGGGCGGCCGGTTTTCTCAGCGGATTCTCCCCTCGGCCGCCAATGCTTTTCTCATCCGACAGGTCGATGCTGTCGGCACCCGGGCCGGTACCCGGTTCCGGACGGCAGACCGATCTGGCGTTCGGGTGGCGTTACCATCAACCGGGTGTGACACCCCTGTGACGCTTGTCGTGACGGGAGTCACTGAGGGCGACCGGGGGTGCGACTAGCTTTGGCTGGTCGGCCCCGGAAACGCCGCGTCGTTCGTTCACGCCCAGGCTCCACGTCACGAGAGGCAGAAGCAGCAGGATGTCAACGATCACGCGGCAGCGACCCCTGACCTCGAGCCTCGCGGTCACTCGTGGGTGACCGCAGAGAACAGGTGCCGACCGCCCGTCCGCGCCTGTTCGGCAGCACCGGGGTGGCCGCCGCCGCGGCCGTGATCTCCCTGGGCGTCTTCACCGTCTGGCGGCACTTCTACGGCGTGACCATGGTCGACATGCTGGTCTACCGGGCCGAGGGACAGGCCGTGGTCAGCGGGCACAACCTCTACACCATGCGACTGCCGGGCTGGGACCTGGCGGCCACCTACCCGCCGTTCGCCGCGATGCTCTTCGTGCCCAGCACCTGGTTCGCGGTCACCACGCTGCGCGCGCTGGTCATGATCGCCAACATCGGGCTGCTCGGGCTGCTCGGCTGGTTCTCCTTCACCCTGGTGGGCTGGCCGCGCCGGCGCCACCGGCTGGCCGGCGCGCTGCTGGTGGCCGGCTTCGGCGTCTGGCTGGAGCCGGTCTGGACCACCCTGCAGTACGGCCAGGTGAACCTGGGCATCGCCTGCCTGGTGCTCTACGACCTGACCCGCCCCGACCGGCACCGCGGCAAGGGCATCGCGATCGGCCTCGCCGCCGGGCTCAAGCTCACCCCCGGCCTGTTCGCCGTCTACCTGCTGCTCACCGGGCGGGTCCGGGCCGCCCTGGTCTCCGCCGCCACCTTCGCGGCCACCGTGCTGATCGGCGTGGTCGCGCTGCCCGGCGCCTCCTGGGGCTTCTGGACCAGGTACGTCTGGGACACCCGCCGGGTCGGGATCACCGAACTGGTCGACAACCAGTCGATGCGCGGTGCAGTGGCCCGGCTGGTCAGCAAGCACGACCCGGGGATGCTGGCCACCGTGAGCGGCGGGCTCTGCCTGGTGCTGGGGCTGGCCGTCGCGGTCATGGCGGCGCGCTCGGTGCGGGAGATGCGCCGGGCCGAGGCCTGGGGCGTGGTCTGCACCGCGATCACCGCGCTGCTGCTGTCGCCGATCAGCTGGACCCACCACTGGGTCTGGTGCGTGCCGCTGCTGGTGCTGCTCTGCGCCGAGGCCGCCCAGGAGCACCGCCGGCCGCGCGAGCTGCGCCGGCTGCGCTGGCGGCCGGCGCTGGTGCTCACCGCGGCGGTCTTCCTCTCCTACGCGATGTGGCTGGTGCCGCAGGCCGGCGGGCTCGGAGTGCCCTGGTACTGGCAGCTGCCCTCGTCGGTCTACCCGATCACCGGCGTGGCCGTGCTGGCCGTCACCGGTCGCCGGCTGCTGCGGATCCACCGGCCCGCGCTGGCGCGGTTCGGCCGGGCCAAGGACGTGCCCGCCGACCCGAGCCCGCTGGACGCCTCGCTCACCGGGCAGCTCTGACCGGTCCGGCGCCGAGCGCGCCGACCGGTCGACTTGACCGGCCGCCCCGTCCTTCGGGCACCCTGGACGCCGATCCCGACAAGGCAGCTCTGACTCAGATGACGTACCGGACCGACCACCAGCCGGCGACGGCCCAGGCAGACCGCACCCGGCCGCCCGGCCCGGCGCCGCTCCTCGCGCGGCTGCGCGACGGCCTGCGCTCCAGCCGCGGCCGGGCGCTGCTGCTGAGCCTGCTCTGCTTCGGCGTCTGCTTCGCCATCGGCATCCAGGAGTGGACCTCCGCCCAGCTCGGCGGCTTCGACCTCGGCATCTTCGACCAGGGGGTGCGCGGCTACGCCCACTTCGGCCTGCCGCTGTCCACGGTGAAGAGCGTGCACCACGAGTTCCCGCCCGGGTTCTCCATCCTCGGCGACCACTTCTCCCCGATCCTCGCGCTGCTCGCCCCGCTCTACTGGGTGTGGAACGACCCGCGCGCCCTGCTCCTCGGCCAGGCGCTGCTCTTCGCCGCCGGCGTGCCGCTGATCCGCCGGATCACCGCGCACGCCTTCGCCGCCGCCGAGCAGCGGCCCCGGCAGCGGGCGATGGACCTGGCCGGGCTCGCCTACGCGCTCGGCTGGCCGCTGCTGGTCGCCTCCCGGGTCGGCTTCCACGAGGTCGCCTTCGCGGTGCCGCTCACCCTGCTGATGCTGGAGCGCGGGCTGGCCCGGCGCTACGGCACGGTGGCGCTGGCCGCGCTCGGGCTCTGCTGCACCAAGGAGGACCTCGGCCTGATGGTCGGGGCCTACGGACTGGTGCTGATCCTGCGCGGCCGCCGCGCCGGCGACCGGCGCGGCCGGCAGGTCGGCGCGGCCCTGCTGGTGCTCGGGCCGCTCGCCTCGGTGGTGGCGATCCAGTGGCTGCTGCCCGCGATGGGCGGCCAGCCCGGCTACTACTGGAACTACCAGGAGCTGGGCGCCAACGCCGGCGACGCGGTCAAGCACGTGCTGCACGACCCGTGGCTGCTGGTCCAGGGGGCGACCAACGAGACCCTCAAGCCACTGCTGGTGCTCTGGCTCTTCGGCACCCTGCTGCTGCTCCCGCTGCGCTCGCTGACCGCGCTCTGCCTGGTGCCGCTGCTCACCGAGCGGCTGCTGTCCACCAACCCCAACCACTGGTCGATCGCCCGGCACTACGACTCCTTCCTGTGGCCGATCCTGCTCACCGCCACCATCGAGGTGCTCGGCCGGCTGTACACCTCCGAGCGGCGCCGCCGGCTGGCGGTGCGGCTGGGCCTGGGCACGGTGGCGATCACGGTCGTCGCCGCGCTGCCGCTCGGCCTCGGTTCGCTCGCGGTGCCCGCCTACTGGAAGGCCGCGCCGAGCGAGGCCGCACTGCTGCGCGGCAGCAAGCTGATCCCGGACGGCGCCACCGTGGAGGCGGACAACCAGGTGGTGCCGCGGCTGACCGCGCGCACCCACGTGGTGCTGGTGGACGAGATCCCGCGCGGCATGGACTACGTGCTGATCCGCTCGGACGCCCGGACCTTCCCGTTCGCCACCGTGCAGCAGCAGAAGGACCGGATCCAGCTGCTGCTGACCCACGGCTACCAGCAGATCTGGTCGGACGGCGGCACCGTGCTGCTGCACCGGGTGGGCGACCAGCCGATCCCCGGCGAGAGCATGCCGGGGCCGCACAGCACGCCGATCCAGGACGTGGTGCCGTCGGACGTGGGGCACAACCTGTTCCTGGGGTGACTCGGGTGACTGGGGTGGCTGGGGTGAGGCGCGGGCCGGGGCGGCTTCTTCTCCCCGGGGACCCGCCGCTCAGGCCGTCGCCGCCCGCGGTGCCCCGGCTCGCACCGCCGCCGCGCCCAGCAGGGTGGCGGCGGCGAGCACGCCCCAGAGCACCCCGGTGCCGGCCCCGAGCAGCGCGGTGAGCACGGTCGGCGCCAGCGCCCGGCCGATCCCGGTGGAGAACTCCCAGCGGGCGATCGCCCGGCCCAGCCGGTCCGGCGGCGCACTGGCCACCACCAGCGCGGTGCCGGAGCCGGCGTAGCCGATCTCGCCGAGGGTGTAGAGCACCGCCACCACCGCGATCGCCGCCGGCCCGGCGCCCCGCCCGCCGACCCCCGCGGCCAGCCAGAAGCCGAGGTAGGACAGGGCCAGCAGCACCCCCGAAGCGGCCAGCACCGAGCGGCGCGAGCGGTTCGCCAGCCGGGTCACCACGGCGACCTGCAGGGTGATCACCAGCACCGTGTTGCCCACGAAGATGCCGGAGGACCAGGCCGGTGAGGCGTGCAGCCGGGTCACCAGCAGCGCCGGCAGCGCGACCTCCAGCACGTCGAAGCAGCAGGCGAAGGGCAGGTTCGCCAGGCCCAGCAGGGTCAGGCCCGGCACGCCGGTGCCGGTGCCGGGCCGGCGGCGGAGGTGGAAGCGGAAGCGGGGGCCGCGGGCGGTGGGGGCTGCGGTGGCGCCGGGCGAGGTGTCGGGGGCGGTGGGAGCCGCGGCCGGGGAGGCGGGCGAGGAGACCCGCAGCGAGTACACCAGCACCGCCGCCACCAGGTACCCCACCGCGGTCAGCCGGGCCAGCCCGCGCAGCGTGTCCGCGCCGCCGGCCACCGCCAGCGTGGCGAGCAGCGCGCCCACCCCGAGGCCGCCGTTGCGCAGCGAGCGCCCGGCCGCCAGGGCGGCGTCCCGGGCCCGGCCCTCGGTGAGGCTGGCGACCATCGCCGCGTGCGCGGTCGGCCAGGTCTGGGTGCCGGTGCCGAGCAGCACCGCGGCGAGCAGGAACCCGGCGGTACCGGGCAGCGCGAGCAGCACGACGACCCCGGCCGCGCGGGTCAGCAGGGTGGCGGTGACGGCGGTGGAGCGGGCGCCCCGGTCGATCCAGCGGCCCAGCGGGGCCACGGCGGCCAGGCCGAGCAGCATCCCGGCGGAGAGCGCCAGGCCGGCCGTGGTGGCCCGCAGGTGCAGCACGCCGATCGCGTAGAGCAGCAGGAAGGGGCGCAGCAGGCCGGCCCCGAGGGCGTCCACCAGCAGGGCGGTGGCGTACCGCGGGCCGCCGGGGGCAGTGAGCAGGCCGGGGCGGGGTGCGGTGGGCGGGTGCGGCAGGAGGCGGGCCGGGAGCCGAGGGACCGTCAGGTTCATGGCCGCCACGCTGCGCCCCGCCCCCGGCCCCTGGCACGTGGATTGACGCAGACCGTCAATCGTCACCTGCGCTCCGCGGTGAGCTGCGACGATGCCGGTATGAGCGTGACGATCGACATCACCGGCGTGCCCCCGGAGCGGCTGGTCTTCGCCCCGTCGCCGCTGGCCGAGCTCACCGCGATGCTGCACGTGCTGGCCGAGCCGACGCACCACCCGGCGCTGCACGGCTGGGCCACCAGCACCACGGCCGCGCTCCGGCCCGCCCTGCTCGACCGGCTGCTGGAGGCGGAGTTCCTCTGGCGCTCGTCCCGGGCCGACTTCCTGTTGCCGGCGGCGCCGGCGGCCTCCCTGGCCGCGGAGCTGGACGCCGTCGACCGGATCGACGACGAGCGCTACGTCACCGCCGCGCTGGTCACCACCTGCGGCGCCAACCGGATCGGTTTCGTCCCCGGCTCGCCGCTGGCCGACCCCCTGGCCCGGGAGCGGGCCCGTGAGCTGGCGCTGGCCCGCGGACCGCGGCAGGCCGCCTTCGCCGACCGGCTGCTCGCCGACCCACCCGCGGTGCGCGCCATCGTGCGCCGGCTGCTGGAGGACTGCGCCGAGGAGTTCTTCACCGACGCCTGGGCCCGGGCGCTGCCCACCCTGGCCGCCGACGCGCGGCGCAAGGGCGACCTGCTCGCCCGGCGCGGCCCGGCCGAGGCGCTGGGCGCCGTCTCGCCCGCGGTCGGCCACGATCCGGCCGGGTCGCGGATCGTGATCGACAAGCTGCAGGACAACGCGACCAGCGCGGCGGGCGGGCAGGTCACCTTCATCCCCACCCTGTTCGGCCGCCCGCACCTGGTGGTGGTGCACGCCGCCGGCTGGGCGCCGGTGGTGCAGTACCCCGCAGCGGAGGCGGGCCACCCGCAGCCGGTCACCCTCGACCTGGTCGAGCAGCGCCTGGCGGCCCTGGCCCATCCGATCCGGCTGCGGCTGGCCCGCACCCTGGCCCGCGGCGAGCACACCACCGGCGAACTGGCCGCCGCCTGGCGGCTGACCGAACCCGAGGTCTCCCGCCACCTCGCGGTGCTCCGCAAGGCCGGCCTGGTCGGCACCCGCCGCCGCGGGCGGTACGTCCTCTACCGGCTCGACCTGGGCACCAGTGCCCGGCTCGGCGCGGACTTCCTGGAGGCGGTGCTGCGCTGAGCCGGCCGCGCCCTTGGCCGGCCGGCACCTGTTTCCGGGCCGTGACCGGCACCTCTTTCCGGGCCATGACCGGCAGCTGTTTCCGAGCCATGAACTGACGTACCATCAGGCCCTTCGTCGTCCCGGGAGGCTGCCATGCGTCGGATCGCCGTTGTCGGAGCGGGCCAGGCCGGGCTGCACCTGGCGCTCGGGCTGCAGGCGGCGGGCTACCCGGTGACGCTGGTGGCGCCCCGCACGCCGGAGCAGCTGCGCGGCGGGCCGGTGCTCTCCACCCAGGCGATGTTCGGGCCCGCACTGCGGATCGAGCGGGCGGCCGGGCTGGACCTGTGGGCGGCCGAGGCGCCCGCGGTGCGGGAGGTCGGCGCGGTGCTCGCGGTGCCGCCCGGGGTGCGGGCGCTGGAGTACACCATGACCCTGGACGAGCCCGCCCGGTCGGTGGACCAGCGGCTGAAGCTGGCGGCCTGGCTGGAGCTCTTCACCGAGCGCGGTGGCCGGCCGGAGTACCGGGCCCTGGACCGGGCCGGCCTGCGCGAGCTGGCCGAGCGGCACGAGCTGACCGTGGTCGCGGTCGGCCGCGGCGAGCTGGCCGAGGTCTTCGCCCGGGACGAGCGGCGCTCCCCGCACCGGCAGCCGCAGCGGACCATCGCCTGCCTCTACGCGCACGGTGTGGGCTCGCCCGGCCCGGTGGCCGAGCCCCGGGCCCGGATGCACGCGATCCCGGGGGTCGGCGAGCTGTACCTGCAACCCGCGCTGACCCTGTCCGGGCCGTGCTCGATCCTGCTCTGGGAGGCGGTCCCGGGCGGCCCGCTGGACCGCTTCGCCGACCGCCCCACCCCCGCCGGGCAGCTCGCCCGGATCCGCGCCCTGCTCCGCACCCACCTGCCCTGGGAGGCCGAGCTGTGGGCGGCGGCCGAGCCGACCGACCCGGGCGCGGCGCTGTTTGGCGCCGTCACGCCCACGGTGCGCCACCCGGTGGCCCGGCTGGCCGCCGACTGCCACGTGCTCGGGCTCGGCGACGCCCTGGTGGTCAACGACCCGATCGCCGGCCAGGGCGCGAACAGCGCGGCCCGGGCGGCGGCCTGGTACCTGGCGGCGATCACCGAGCGGGGTGCGGCGCCGTTCGACCCCGGGTGGATGGCCGAGACCTTCGAGCGGTTCTGGCAGCAGCACGCCCGGCACACGGTCGACTTCACCACCGCGATGCTCGCCCCGCCGGACCACCTCCAGGCCGTCTTCGCCGCGGCCGCCACCCACCCCGCGGTCGCCCGCCGCTTCGCCAACACCTACGCCGACCCGGCCGACCACGCCGCCTGGCTCGCCGACCCGCGGACGACGGCGGCGTACCTGGCGGAGGTGACGGGGTAGCGGGGTGCGCGGTGCGGTCCGCAAGCCGGCCGGGACACGAAGAAGCCCCCGCAGCGAGTCGCTGCGGGGGCTTCCTTGGACTGTGGCCAGGGCCGGGGTCGAACCGGCGACCTTCCGCTTTTCAGGCGGACGCTCGTACCAACTGAGCTACCTGGCCGTACTGCACCATCCCTTGCGGGATGAGCGATCCTGACGGGACTTGAACCCGCGACCTCCACCTTGACAGGGTGGCGAGCTAACCAACTGCTCCACAGGACCTTGAACCGAGTCTTGCGACCCAGAACTGTACTACGAGTACTGCTTGTCTTGCGTGTACTGCGTGCCCCCAACGGGATTCGAACCCGTGCTACCGCCTTGAAAGGGCGGCGTCCTGGGCCACTAGACGATGAGGGCTTTCGGCCCGCCCGGCTGTCATCCAGCGGTCGGGGACGTTGAGAAGCATATGGGATGCAGGCGGGAACACCAAAACGGTTTCGGCCGGGTGGGTTCACCCCTGGGTGCGCGACCTGCGGCTCGGCGTGGTCGGCAGGCGCGGTCAGGACCAGCCGAGCTCGTGCAGCTCGTGGTCCTCGAAGCCGAAGTGGTGGGCGACTTCGTGGATCACCGTGGTGCGGACCTCGGCGATGACCAGTTCGCGGGTCTCGCACAGGCGCAGCGTCGGGCCGCGGTAGATGATGATCCGATCGGGGAGGACGCCCGCGTACCACTCGCCGCGCTCGGTCAGCGGGGTGCCCTCGTAGAGGCCGAGCAGCTCGGGGGTGGCGGGGTCGGGCTCGTCCTCGACGAAGACGGCCACGTTGTCCATCATCGCCGCCAGCTGCGGGGGGATCTGGTCGAGCGCGTCGCCGACCAGCGATTCGAAGTCTTCCCGGCTCATGTCCACCTGCCCATTCTCCGGCGCGCGGTGAAGCGTTGCCAGGTGCCGGGCCGCTGACGGGCCGTCGAGCCGCCCCGGGCGGGTGGCGCGCGGCCCGGGCCGCCGGGGCGGTCCGGGCGGCCGGGG
>NZ_JBNQTI010000018.1:0-72862 GCF_050325825.1 Kitasatospora sp. LaBMicrA B282 | reverse complement strand
GCCGGCCTCCTCGGCCACCGTCCACCCGTTCTTGCGCTCCAACGGCGCCAGCAGGCCCCGCATGTAGGCCAGCGCCGACTCCCGCGACTCACTTCGCGCGAACCGGTCGGCAAACCGCTCATGCAGTCCGGCCAACCCGTTTGACCAGCGACGAGCATCAACCTCGGATATGTCCCCACCCATGAACAGCCCAACGAGCGAACCCGACAACCGTCACGGTAAGCACCGTTGCAGTACTAGTGCGGCCGGTCCACGGTCAGCACCACCTTGCCCCGGTTGCCGCGCCGCTCCAGCTGTCGGTGCGCGTCGGCGGCCCGTTCCAGCGGGAAGCGCGACTCTACGGGGACCCGGAGGCGGCCCGCGGCGACCTGCTCGGCGAGTTCGAGCAGGTCGGGGCGGGGGTCGAAGCCGAGCTCCAGCAGGTTGGTGACCTGGAAACCGTGGATGGTCACGTTCTTCGGGTAGAAGTCGCGGGTGTCGATGGTGCTGGGAGCCAGCGCCACGTTGGCCATCGCGACCACCCGGCCGCCCGCGGCCGCCATCCGCAGGCTCTGGCCGAAGGCCGGGCCGCCGACCAGGTCGAGCACCACCTCGGCACCTCGGCCGCCGGTCAGCCGGAGCACCTCCTGGACCGCGGCGTCACCCGGGTGGGCGACGGTGTCCACGGTGTCGTGGGCGCCGAGGGCGGTGACCCAGTCGGTCTTGGTGGGCGTGCCGGCCAGCGCGATCACCCGCGCTCCGGCCGCCGCCGCGATCTGCACGGCCGCGCTGCCGACACCGCTGGCCGCGGCGTGCACCGCCACGGTCTCGCCCGCCCCGGCCCGGGCCAGGTGGCGCAGCGAGTACCAGGCGCTGAACCAGGCCGACGGGAGCGCGGCGGCCGCGGCGGGCTCGATGCCCTCGGGCAGCACCACCACCTGCTCGGCCGGCACGGCGGCCAGCTCCGCGTAGAGGCCGGGTGCGCCCGCCTCGCCCATGGCCAGCACCCGCTGGCCGGCAGCGATCCCGGTCACCCCGGCACCCACCGCGCGCACCGTGCCGGCCGCCTCGACGCCGGGCACCAGCGGTGGGCGGCCGGCCCGGTGGTAGCGGCCGGCGCGGAGCAGCGCGTCGGCCCGGTTCACGCCGGCCGCGGCGACCTCGACCAGCACCTGGCCGGGCCCGGCCACCGGGTCCGGCAGCTCCACCGGGACCAGGACCTCGGGTCCGCCGAACTCCGTGATCTGTACTGCCCGCATCTCCATCACCCCGTCAATCGACACCGGTTGAACAGGTGTCAGATTAGCGACACCTCTTCAACCGGTGTCAAGTGCTAGGGTCGAGGTCATGAGCACCGGCACCGCGCCCACCGACCCGCTGGCCTTCCCCTTCGTCGGGGGCCGCCCCTGCCTGGAGTTCGTCGCCACCCTCGGCCGGCGGCACGCCGAACCGCTCGAACGCCTCCCCGGGCCGGCCGACCTGGACCGCTGGCTGGCCGCAGCACAGCTGCACGCACGTTCGGACACATCGGCAGCCGCGGCCACCCCCGCCGACCTCACCGACGCCCGCGCCCTGCGCGAGGCGCTGTACCGCGTGCTGCGCACCGCGATGGCCGGCCGCGCGGCGGAGCCGGCCGACCTCGCACTGGTCAACGCGGTGGCCGGACGGGCCGACCTGGCCCCGCAGTTGACGGTCCCGCAGGACGGCGCGGCGGCCCGCCACTGGCAGGCCGCCGAGCCGGTCCGGGCCGCCCTGGCCACCGTGGCCCGGGATGCCGTCCTGCTGATCAGCGGCCCCCAACTCGCCAGGGTCAAGGAGTGCGAGAGCCCGGACTGCTCACTGCTCTTCCTCGATGACTCGCAGGCCCGCCGCCGCCGCTGGTGCTCGATGGACCGCTGCGGCAACCTCGCCAAGGTGGCTGGCTACCGGACCAGGAAGAAGGGCTGACGGGCCACTCGGCACCAGCTGCCCGAACCCGGCCCCCGCCCTCCGCGCCCCGCCGGGCCGTCCGGGGACCGCGAGCGTGGCCGTTGGTCCGCAGGATGGGCGCGCCGTCACGGCGCCACGGACAGCACGATCTTCCCGGTGGTGCGCCCCAGTTCCCCCAGGCGGTGGGCCTCGGCTGCCGCCTCGAGCGGGAAGACCGAGTCGACCAGCACCCGAAGCCGGCCGCTCTCGACCAGTGCGCTGATCTCGCGCAGGCCGTGGTGGTCGGGCTCGACGAGCAGGAACACCGCCCTGACCCCGGCCGCCTCGGCCTCGGCGTACGGAAAGGAGTCGTCCGGCGGCAGGATCGAGACGAGGGTGCCGCCCCGGCGCAGGGTGCGCAGGGAACGGGACCAGTTCGCACCGCCGACGCCGTCCAGGACCACGTCGATGTCGTGGACGGTCGCGGCGAGGTCCCGGGTCCGGTAGTCCACGACCTCGTCCGCGCCGAGTCCACGCAGCAGTTCGTGCTTGGCGGCGCTCGCCGTGGCGGTCACGTGGGCGCCGCGGGCCTTGGCGATCTGCACGGCCAGGTGCCCCACCCCGCCGGCGGCGGCGTGGATCAGCACCCGCTGCCCGGCACCGACGGCGACGGTGTCCACCAGGGCCTGCCAGGCGGTGAGCGCGGCCAGCGGCAGGGCGCCGGACTCGGCGTGGGTCAGTCCGGCCGGCCGCGGCGCGAAGTGGCGGGCGGGCGCGGTGACGTACTCCGCGTAGGCGCCGGCCGGGTGCGGGAAGCGGGGCATGCCGTACACCTCGTCTCCCGGACGGAACACGGTCACGCCGTAGCCGACCGCCTCGACCACGCCCGAGACGTCGAAGCCGAGGGTGTACGGCGGCTCGGCGCCGGTGATGGACCGGCCGCGCTCGCGGGTCTTCCAGTCCACCGGGTTGACGCCCGCCGCGTGCACCCGGACCAGGACCTCACCGGGGCCCGGCTCCGGGCGCCGCGTCCGCACGACCTCGAGGACCTCCGGGGCGCCGCCGCTGTCGTGGGAGACGGCGCGCATGGTCGCGGGCTGCTCGGTGGTGCGGGGCTCGGCGCTGGGGCGGGCGGCGTTGCGGGCGGTGGCCTGCGAGGACATGGTGACGGACTCTTCTCTTCGGTGTTCCACGGTGATCGGTGCCGGTCCGGGACCGGCACGGCTCCACCCTGCCGCCGCGGCCCGCCCCCTGGTGGTGGCGTGACGGCCGACGAGTGAAAGGATCCGGCCATGCACCGCATCGGCGTTCTGGCCCTGGACGGCGTCCTCCCGTTCGAGCTCGGCATCCCCGCCCGGATCTTCGGCGCCGCCCGGGACGCGGCCGGCCGCCCGCTGTACACCGTGGCCACCTGCAGCCCCGGCGGCGGCCAGGTGCGCACCGCGGCCGACTTCGACATCGCGGTCCCGCACGACGCCACGCTGCTGGGCGCCGTCGACACCGTGGTCATCACGCCCTCGCACACGCTCGGTCCGATCCGCGAGGAGGGGCGCCTGCCGGCGCAGCTGAGTGCGGCACTGGCCGGGATCCGGCCCGGGACCCGGATCGTCGCCATCTGCACCGCAGCCTTCGTGCTGGCCGCCGCCGGACTCCTCGACGACCGCCGCGCCACCACGCACTGGCGCGACGCCGACGACCTGCAGCGCCTGTTCACCCGCACCCGGGTCGACCCCGACGTCCTGTTCGTCGAGGACGGCGACATCCTCACCTCCGCCGGAGTGGCCGCCGGGATCGACCTCTGCCTGCACCTGGTACGCCGTGACCACGGCAGCCAGGTCGCCAACGAAGTGGCCCGCACCTGCGTGGTACCGCCGTGGCGCGACGGCGGCCAGGCGCAGTACGTCCGGCGCCCGGTCCCCGACCCGCGCGGCCCCGGCACCGCCGCCACCCAGGCCTGGGCGCTGGAGCACCTCGCCGAGCCGCTGAGCCTGGCCGACCTCGCCGCGCACGCCCACATGAGCGTGCGCACCTTCTCCCGCCGCTTCCGCGAGGAGACCGGGTCGACCCCGGGCCAGTGGCTGGTCCGCCAGCGCGTCGACCTCGCCCGGCACCAACTGGAGACCACCGACTGGCCCGTCGACCTGGTCGCCCGCCGCTCGGGCCTCGGCACCGGCGCCTCGCTGCGCACCCACCTGCACGCCGCCATCGGCGTCAGCCCGCAGACCTACCGCCGCACCTTCCGCCCCACCAGCCCGTCCTGATCCTCGGTCAGAGCCGGTAGGGATACAGCGCGATCTTCTCGCGCTCGACACGGAGCTCGATCCACGTGTCCACGGCACCGCCCGGCACCGGCGTGGCCAGGTCCAGCAGGATCAGCGCGTCACCCAGCTGCAGCACAGCGGCACCGTCCTCCGTCGTGCTGAGGCGTCCCCGCAGAACAACACCATGCCCGCCCTGGCGGATCTCGGGCCCGCTCCCGACCGCAGACTTGGCGTTCCGCCCCCAGGCGAGGTCCTCCTCGACGGTCCACTCCACGTGGTACTCGCCAGGCTCAGCCCCCGGATCCCCGCACCAACGGACAGAGGTCCGACCGAACGCGGTCCTCACCTGGGCCAGCACCGGACTCCACGGGAACTTCGCGATCTTCTCCACCTCGACCAACATCACTCGATCATCCAGCATCCACGTCGCTCGCGGAACCTGTGCGCTACGCCTCCACCAGGATGCGCAGGATCTGGTCCGGCACATCCCGCATGACGTTGTGCCGGGTCTCGAGGGCGTGCACCCGGAACGACGGGTCCTGCGCGGCGCGTTCGTACGCTCCGCGGAACGGGGACTCGGCGCCGCCCCACTCGGTGGCGTAGACGTAGTCCTTGCGCTTGAAGCGGCTCAGGTCGCCGCGCAACGAGATCCGCTGCAGCACCGAGGCGACGGGGTGCGGCGTGGTGCGCCGGTCGAACATCGGCAGCGGCTCGCTCCGCATCGGTGGAAAACGATCAGGAGCACGATACGGTAGGCAGCCGAGCTGGAGTGGCCCCGTTGCCGATGGTGCTTCAGCTGCTCATGGTGCTTCAGTGCGGTCCGGGCCCCAGCCCGGTCAGCGAGTCCCGCCAGCGGGCGAGCCTGCCCTCGCGTCGGGCCGTCTCGCGTCGCCGGGCCCGGGCCAGCTTGTGGCTCTCGGGCCGGTAGCGCCACCGGGACCACGGGGAGTCCGGCGTGGCCAGCCGGACCGCCCCGATGATCGCCAGCAGGGGGATCAGGACGCCGCAGACCGAGGTGAACGCCTTGCCCTTGATCGCGCACAGCAGGGCGAAGACCAGGTTGATCGCGATCGACACGGCGAAGGCCCAGTTCCCGACGCCCGCCTGACGGGCGAACGGGTTGCTCGCCACGAGCAGCACGGCACCGATGGCGGCGGCGTACACGACGACGTCCACGGACTTGCGGCCCTCCTGCGACCAGTAGACGTCGCCGAGGTGGAGCCAGAGCGCGTACTCGTCCAGGGTGAGCGCCGCGCCCACACCGAACACGACGGCCAGCACCTCGTACCAGGGCTGCGCGGGCCGGGCGGCGAACTCGGCCAGGGAGGCGAACATCATCGCGAAGATGCCGTAGACGAGGTGGTGGATGTGCAGGCCGCCGCGGACGTTGTCCCGGAACGGTCCGCGCCCCGCCCGGATCATCAGGGTGATGCCGCGGGTGATCGCGAACGTGACGATGAACGCCACCAGCATCCAGAGCGTGGCGGTGCGACCGGAGGAGTTGAGCAGGGACATCGCCGCGGGGCCCTCCTCTCCGGTCCGAACGCTCCTCAGCCTCGACCCTAGGTTCCCGTCGCCGACTCAGGCACCTCGACCGGCCCGTTCAGGCGATCGCGCCCGTGATCTCCTGGGTGACAGCACGTCACCCGGGCGGCCGCCCGCTGCTTGCGGCGATCGGTCTCCCGGTCGAGGCTGACGCAAGACCGTGATGCCGACCGCGCGCAAGGGCTCACCCACATGGCTCAACCGAACCGCCCTGTCCAGGAGCCGCAGCGTCCGGTCCGGAGGTTCTGGCCGTTCGGCTCCCGGACAGCGGTGTTCCTCGTACCGTTTCTCCTCGCGGCGCTGCTCATCGTCTGGGGCGCGGCCAGGACCGCGCTGCACCTGGAGCAGGTGTCCGCGGGCTGGGTGCTGCTCGGGATCGCGGCGTTGAGCGTCCTTCCCCTGGTGCTCGTGGTCCTCGACGGCCTGGCTTCGACCGGCGGCTCGATCGAGGTCGGCACCGTCAAGATCGCGCTCACCGCCGAGACGGCCGTCCAGCCCCAGGTGGTGGTGCCCAGCAACGTCACCAACGACCCTGGCACGGCCTTGGCGGACAGCGGTGGGCACCGGATTCTCACCGCGCTGAAGAAGGCGGCGGCCGCGGACGCGGTCGTCGTCGACCTGGCCGACGGGCACGCCTGGTGGGAGACGCGGCTGCTCATCCTGTGCGCGGGGGCGACCCGCCGCGGCCGGCCGTCGGCGGTGGTCTTCACGGGCGTCCAGGCCGGAAGGCCCGGGCGCTTCCTCGGCTGGGGGCACCCGAACGAGCTGCTCGAGGCCCTGCTCGAGGCCGACCCCGACTACCGCAGGGAATACGTGAAGGCGAACGGATTTGGTGCCACGGCGCGGCTGGACACGGCCCAACGGCTGCCGGATCCACCGTCCGTGCCGGTGGTCGTTCCCGCGGACCAGCCGGCGGTCCTGAACCCGTTCCTGGAGGAGCAGTTCCTGGCCATCCTCCTCGCCCCGAAGGAGACTCCCGCGCCGGTCGAGATCAGCACCGGCCGACTCCACTCCCTGTTCGACAGCGTGCTCCGCACGGCCTCGGTGGACCGCTCGGTGGGCGACGCCGACTGGGTCAGGTCCGCCCTGAGGAGCGAGGACGAGCGGATCGTGCTCACCGAGTCGGGCCGGTACGTCGGCATGATGTCCCGCGGAGCCGTCACCCGCGCCGCCCTGCTGTCCCTGATCGGATCCTGACCGGACGTTCCGTCACGACCAACCGCCCCTCGCAGGAGGGCTGTCGTGTTGATGGCGCTGCTGTCCGGAGAGCATGATGGGGCTGTCCGTAGTGACGGGCGTCAACGGCGCCGGGGCGGCTGTCGATGGTCGTTGTCGTTGGCAGGGCCGGTGGAGCCCGCCGCCGTGGTCATCGTCCGGCCCGACCACACCATCCGCGCGGCCACTCCCCAGGCCAGTGTGTTGCGTAACGGTGCGTCAAGGACTACCAGAGTGTCAGAAGTCGCAGGGCCCGCAGAGGACTCGCGCTCGCTGCGATGCGGATCTTCGCCACGTACGAGGACACCGCCGTACCGCCGCTGTAACCTCTGCCCATGCCAATGGATCCGGCCGTAACCGCCGCCTGGATAGCAGCAGGTACCTCGATCGTCAGCTTCGCCGGCACGGTCGCCGTGGCGATCGTCGGCTTCCGGGCTGCTGAGAAGGTTGGAGCGGCCGCCAACGCGACGGCTGCAACCAACACCAAGCACTTCGTGAACGCGACCCGTGACGACCATCTCTGGGAGAAGCAGGGGGCGCGTGCCTACGAAGAGGTGCTCGCCCACATCCACTTCCGTAGCCTCAGGCTCGAAGCAAACCTCCGTTCCTATCGCTTCGACGAGCAGTCCGAGAAGAACATGGAGAAGTTCTTCGAGTCGTACCAGCCCGAATCGTGGTTCCACGTTCAAGCTCGGGCGGTGGCTTACGCCTCTGCCGATGTGATGGAAGCGTTCGAGCTTGCGACAAGAGCTGACATCGAAGCGAAGTCCAAGTTCAACTCCTGGACGTCGATGGCGGATCACAACCGTGGGATCGCGTTGGCCGGGGCGGCCCACTCTGAGGGATTCTCCGGGGAAGACGTGATCAAGGCACGGAGTGAAGCCGTCGCGGCTGCTGAAGCCCTTCAGAAGTGCGACGGCCGCGTCATGGATCTCATCCGGGCGGAACTTCACAGCAACCCGAGGATCGCTGCCGCTACCAAGTAGGCGCGCTGCCAGGTCTCAGCGTCTCACTGCGGGTGTCTTCTTCAGATGGTGAGAGCTTCACCTAGCCGCGTATGCGCCGGGCCGGACAGGGTGCGGTGCAGGGCCTCAGCACGGGACCTGACCAGCCCGTCCCGGTATGCCGAGGGCAGCTGCTGCCAGACCCCGACGGCCATGTCGGCGGCGGCGGTCTGGTCGCCGTCCATGCTCAGGCAGGTTGCGGCGTCCATGGTCAGCAGGGCTCGGGTCATGACGGACGGTGACCTGGTGAGGGCAAAGGCTGCTTGCTGTTCGGCGTTCGCCTCGCGGGTGTGGCCCATCAGCGTGAACGCCTGGGACAGGTGGACGTGGTGTTTCTGCAGTGGGTATCCGAACCAGGTGTCGGCCGCCTGCACGGTGTTGAGCTGGTCGGCGATGGTGCGGGCGTCGGCGACCGCGCGAAGGGCTTCCTGGTGGTCGCCGATCGAGGCCAGGGCCCGCGCGGTGACGGCGGCGGCCAGTGCAGCGGCGGCCGTGGGGGTGCGGCCGGCTTCGCGGCGGGCGGCGATGGCCAGGTTCGCGGCGGCGTTCGGGGCGCCGTAGTTGAGCGGGACCATCGCGTGCCGGGCCAGGACCCAGGCCAGCATGTGGCGGTCGCCGGACTCGCGGGCGGCCTTCCCGGCGGTGGCGAACCAGCCGTGGGAGTCGCGCTGGTCGCCCCGGTCGTGCTGGATGATCGCGACCAGGCCGGTGATCCCGGCCGCGGTGCGGGCCAGGTCGGCACGCGTTGAGGCGGGGTGTGGGCGGCTGAGGATGTCCTGGAGGAGGCCGAGGTCCTGGCGCATCTGGGCCAGGACGGCGCCCGGGGCCCGGCCGTGGTAGCCGCCGCGGTGGCGCTCGAACGCCCCGTCGAGGTAGGCGAGATCGCCGGCATCCGAGCCGGACAGGCCAGCGTCGATCCCCTCTCGCGCCTCCGCGATGCCGGGCAGGGCGACGACGACCCCTGTCGTCAATGCCGCCGCACCGAGAAACTGTCGTCGGTTCACCGCCGTGCCCTCCTCTCCCTCGTTTTCGACCGGGTGCCGGTGGAGCTTGCGCCAGCGCCGCGAGGCGGCGACCGCCCGCGCAACGTCCTCCGGCGGGATCTCGTACCCGTCGGCGAGCAACTGGTGCCACCGCGGGGTGGGCAGACGCCGTTCGGTCTCCCAGCGCTTCAGGTTCTCCGGGTCGAACCACGTGCCGCCTTGAGCCGCCTGTAAGAGCTGGGCCTGCTCGTCGCGCGTGCGTGTGGTTGTCTCCCGGACCCGCCTCAGCAGGGCGCCGATGCCGTCTGGTGCCATCATGCCCGTCTCCCAAGCCTTTGACCGACCCGTGCCCGTTCTTGGCCCCCTAAAGCGGCCCCCCGTGCGGGAAATGCACCCCTCCCTGGCACCACCGCGGCCACCGTGGTCGGGAGTTGACTGTGTACCAGCCAAAGCGGTTGATCGGGCGAGATCTATTCCTTCCCCCCGCGCGGCACCCCATACCCCCAGCTCCGGCCTGACGCCCCGAAGGGTTCCTTCGACATGCGCGTGTGCAGCAGCAGCTTCTTCCTGATCCGCGACCCTGTCTCCGTCCCCGCCAGCCGCGAGCGGCTCGGCCGGCTGATCAGGAAGTGGGAGGTCCGCACGGACGACAGCCGCCTGGCCCTGGACACCGTGATTTCGGAACTCGTTACCAACGCGGTGCGGCACACCACTGGGGCGATGATCACCATCGGGGTGCACGCCAACCTCGACCTGCGGCGCCTGCTCATCGAGGTCTACGACGATTCGCAGGCCATGCCCCGCCGGCAGGTCGCGGGCCCGGACGCGGAGGCCGGTCGGGGCATGTTCCTCGTCGAGCGCCTGGCCCTGGCTCATGGGGCCGAGCACACCCCTCGGGGCAAGAAGGTCTGGGCCGTGGTCGCCCTGCCTCAGCAGCCGCTCACTCGCCGCCAACTCCTCCTCCATCCCCACTGGGCGGCCCGCGCGGTGATTCGCCGCCTTGCCAGCCCGCGCCGCCCGCCCCGCCCGCGCCGCCCGCCCTGCCCGCCCCGCCCGCCCCGCCCGCCCCGCCCGCCCGCCCCGGCCGCCTCCGGCGCCCGCTGACGCCCGCGCCCGCAGCCACGATCGAGAGGACGACATGACCACCACCCAGCACGGCACCGCGATCACGGACCCCGCCCGGCTCCACGGCCGGCCCGCCGTCCGCAGCTTCCTGGAGGGCCCGTCGCTGACGGCGGCCGACCTGTCGATGGTCCTGCTGGTCCGCGAGGACACCGAGGACGCCGACCGGCCGATGCCAACCGTCACGGTCGCCGAGATCCCGCAGACGGTGCGCGACCTCGCCGCCCTGGGCATCCGCTCGGTGAAGGTGTTCGCCAACAGCCTGCACCGCGACCCGGAGGCGTCCGGGGCCGTCGCACCGGACAGCCTGATGGTGCGGGCCATCCACGCCGCCAAGGACACCGAGCCGACCATCGCGGTGATGACCGAGAACTGCCTGTGCGGCCACACCGACACCGGCGAATGCCACCTGACCAGCAGCGGGCGGATCGACCTGGACCGCACGGCGGCGATGATCGCCGCCCAGGCCGTCATCCAGGCCGAGGCCGGCGCCGACATCGTGGGACCCGCCGCGATGATCCGCGGCACCACCGCCGGCGTGCGAGCGGCCCTGGACGAGCACGGCCACCGCGACGTGGCGACCATGCCGCACCTGATCTTCGACTCCGCCCTCTACGAGGGCTACCGGGCCACCATGCGGGCCACCCCCGCCTCCGGCGCCCACCGGCCGTTCCAGATCAGCCCGCGACAGCCGGAGACCGCGGTGGACACCGGCCTGGCCTTCATCGGCGAGGGGGCGGACATGCTGCTGCTGGAGCCGGGGATGCTCTCGGTGGATGTGCTTACCAGCCTCAAGCAGAAGACGTCGGCGCCGCTGATGCCGTTCTCCGTCTCCGGCGAGTACAGCCGCCTGGCCCCGCTCGACCCAGGCACCGGGCGGCGGGACTTCCGCCCGCTGCTGGAGCTGTTCACCATGCTCAAGCGCTCGGGAGCCGACCGGATCATCACCTATGCCGCCGCGGACCTCGCCCGGCTGCTGACCGGCTAAGCGGCCGGGCGGATCTCCAGGAGGATCGCCTCGGCGCCTTGGTCCAGGAGAAGGCCGGCCACCTGGATCCCCAGCTTCTCCGGTTCCGCGACGGGGCCGGAGAGGCGGGCCTCGACCTGCGTGGTCCCGTCCAGGGAGGTGACCTGAGCGTGCAGCGACAGCACGTCGCCGTCGGCCTTCGCGTAGGCGCCGACCGGCACCGAGCACCCGCCGTGCAGCTCGCCGAGCATCGCCCGCTCGGCCCGCACCTCCGCATCCACCACCGGATCCCCGGCGGTGGCCAGGATCTCTCGGGCCAGCTCGTTGTCCTCGCGGATCTGGATCCCGAGCGCCCCCTGCCCGGGCGACGGCGGGAACTGGTCGAGCGGCAGCAGCTCGCCGATCGCGTCGTCCAGGCCCAGCCGCACCAGCCCGGCCGCCGCGAGGACGACGCCGTCCAGGTTCATCGTCTTGAGCTTGTTCAGCCGGGGCGGCACGTTGCCGCGGATCGGCACGAACACCAGGTCGGGGCGGACGTGCAGCAACTGGGCGATCCGGCGGGCCGCGGAGGTGCCGACCCGGGCGCCCTGCGGCAGGTCGGCCAGCGTGTTGCCGCACAGCGCGTCCCGCACGTCCTCACGGCCGGGCGGGGGCAGCAGCACCAGGCCGGGCGGGTTGCTGGTCGGCAGGTCCTTCAGCGAGTGGACGATCACGTCCACCTCGCCCCGCACCAGCGCGGCTTCCTGCTCGGTGGAGAAGGCGGAGCCGCCCGAGCGGGCCGACACCTGTGACAGGGCCGTCTTCCTGTCCCGGTCACCGCCTTCCAGGATCACCTGGTGGCGGAACTCGACGTCGGGGAAACGCTCCCGCAGCGGCGCCAGGAACTCCTTGACCTGCGCTCGCGCGAGGTGACTGGCCCGCGATCCGACCATCAGCGTCCGCATTCCCCAACTCCCAGCATCTGAAGAGATGTTGACCGCATGCTACTCGAACAATGGCTGACCTTTTTCCGACGGTTTGTCGGAATCATGATGGGAGAGATCGAATGCCGTCCACCCGCCGCACCATCCGCATCGGCGCCCGCGCCTCGGCCATGTCGCTCGCCCAGGTTGCCTGGGTCCGCGCCGACCTGGCCGCCCTGCATCCTGGCGTGGCCACCGAGCTGGTGCTGTTCGTCGCGGCCGGCGACCGCGAGGGCGGCGAACAGGCCGCGCTGCACGCCAAGGGCGCCTTCACCGGCGACATCGAGGACGCACTCATGAGCGAGGTCTGCGACCTCGCGGTGCACTGCATGAAGGACGTGTCCGGCGACCCGTTGGTCACCCCGGGCACCGTCTTTGCGGCCCACCCCAAGCGGGCGGACATCCGCGATGCGCTGATCCACCCCGCCGGCCTCACCCTCGACCGGTTGCCGCCCGGCACCCGCGTTGGCACCTCGGCGGTTCGGCGTGTCGCCCAGCTCACCCGCAGCCACCCCCACCTGGAGCTGGTCCCGATCCGCGGGACGGCCAACCTGCGGCTGGGAGCCCTCGACGCCGGGAAGGTCGACGCCCTGGTGCTGGCCGCCTGTGGCCTGGAGCGCATCGGCGAACAGCACCGGATCAGCGAGGTGCTGACCGTCGAGCAGATGTGCCCGCCGCTGGGGGCCGCCGTACTCGGCCTCCAGTGCCGCGAGGGCGACGCCGACCTGATCGGCCTCCTCTCCCCGCTCGGCGACCGTGCCACAACTCGGGAGATCACCGCCGAGCGGACCGTGCTGAACATTCTGCGCGGGCACTGCAACAGCCCCATCGCTGGCTTCGCCCGCGCTTTCGGGGACGGCCACCTGGGCCTTCGCGCCATGGTCTTCTCCCCCGATGGCGCCACCGTGCTGGAAGCCGCCCAGTCGGCCGGCCAGCTCGATCCGGAAGCCCTCGGCAAGGCCGTGGCCGCCGCCCTGATCCGTGACGGCGCCCGCAACCTGATCGATTCCATCGCGCACTGACGTCCGAGGTCGACAACCAAACGGCCCCGTGACGAGCCCGTCAGGCGTTCAACTGCATGATCCGTGCGGAGCCGTATGGTTGCCGACCGTCAGCTGCCGGACGACCGCGAGCAAACCTTGCCCCTCGGGTCGCCTGGTCAGTTCTTCTCGAAGGCGCTCGATCTCCAGGTGCTGGGCGGCGATCCTGGACAGGGCCAGCCGCTTGAAGTCGGTCAGCGTCTCGATTGCGGTGTCGCGGTCGTCCAGGCGCCGCTTGAGGTCGGTGTTGGCGGCTTTCAGGCGCTCGATCTGGGCGGCCCTGGGTCGGGCACCGTCCCGGCCTCCCGCAGGGCCGTCAGGCGCCGCTCGAACTCCTCGGCCAGGTGCTGGTAGGGGCCGGGACGCTCGGCATCGTCTCGGCTCTTCTTCGGGCAGAAGCCGGTGCGGGTCACCCCGGCCTCTGCGGCGAGTGTCTTGAGGCCGCGCTTGCCGCCGGCTGGGTGGCAGCTCGCCACGCAGTAGCAGGTCCATGGCCGCCCGGATGGCGTCCTCATTGCGGGTTCGGGTCTCATCGCAGATGCGTGGCATCTCAGTCCCCCAGTCCAGTGGCAGCGTCGATCTCGGCGAGGACTCGCAGGTCCCTGTCCGCCTCCGTGACGATCAACGGCTCACCCCACGAAGCCGGCGGCCTCTAGCTCGAACCGTCGTCGGCCAGGGCACGCTCCAGCCCGATGTAGCCGTGCAACCCGGCCAGGACGGAGTAGTCCACCCAACTGACCCTGAACTTAAGGCCCTTGGTCACCCCAGCCGGGACCGGGAGAGTCAACGGCACCTTGGTCGGCCGACGCGGCAGCCTCGGGACCTCGCAGGTCAGCGTGGTGCCGAGGGCTGTCCACGGGAACCGTGGGAGTGTTGCTGTGAGCACGTGCGTCAGAATTCCTGATTCACCCTGGCCCTCCCGGAACGGCGTACCGCTCGACCGTGCCTCAAGGAGGGAGCAAGAGCGTAGGCACCGTCAGCGGGCTGAGCTAGCTGAGCTAGCAGTGCCGTCCACGCCCACGCCCGCCGCCCGCAGGCCTGGACGCGCCCCGGTGCGCCGCCAGTCACTGTCCCTCTCCCCCGAGGCAGGCACGTGTGGTAGACAGGCGAGGATCCGTCACTCGCACACCATCACACTGGAACCGAGTAGACCTGGAGCCGGTCATGGCCGCGGAACTTCTCCTCCTGCCCCTGCCGGAACTGCTTCCCACCGATCGGCCGGGCCTGACGGCGGCGGCGGGAACTCTGGGCGGGCACGATCTGGAGCCGGTCGGACTCAGCAGCACCGCTTCGGAGTTGGCGACCTGCCGTCGCGCGGCCCAAGTCGTGCTGAGCGCCGGCATCACCCGCACGATCTCGACCCCGAAGGGCTGGAGCGCGGAGGAACAGGCGCTCGACGTGCTGTTCGACGTGGGCCGGGCCGAAGGCGACAGCGCCACCATCCTCGCGGGCGCCCTGGGCACCGCCTACGTCGACGTGATCGAGGACGCCACCTCCACCCGCACGACACTGAGCCCGCAGGACTGGCGGGACCTGACGGACGGCATGGGCCAGGCCCTGGCGCTGATCGGCCTCACCGGCACCGAAGTCGCCCCGCCGGCCACCGCGGACCGGCTGCCCGACATCCGACGACTCCCGGCCTGCCACGAGCGGCTGCGCTGGATGCTGGGTCACCGGCTGTTCTACACGCTGACCCAGGCGCTGATCGTCTCGCTCTCCCTGTTCACCACCGCGACCTCCCGCGGTGACCACGAGGCAGCCGAGCAGGCGTTGACCACGGCCACCGCCCTGATGCGCGCATCGGCCGCAGCCCTGCTCTACACGGCCGACTTCCCGCACGCCGTCTACGCCGACGACATCCGCCCCAACGTCATGCGCCCGCCGAACACCCTGCCCGGCATCAGCGGAATCCAGGGCCGCGACCACCACGTGCTCATCCAGCTCTTCCGCGACCTGCGCCCCGTCTTCGGGGCCCTGAGCGGCACCAGCGAGTCCTACCAGCGCTTCAGGGCCGCCACCGAACGGCTCTTCGCCAACCACACGCACATCTGCGACAAGTTCGTCGGCCCGGTCAAGCCCAGCCTGCTGATGGAGGCCCGCAGCCGCTCGAAGGACCAGATCAGCGCCCGGCTGGCACTCCGGAAACTGACCCGACGCCGACTCCGCCTGCTCGAGGGCCGCGCGGACTACTGAACTGCTGCCGCGCATCTCCCGGGGACGCTGTGGGTCGATCCCGGACCCCGAACTCGCGGCCCGGCGCCGGGCTACCGCACCGGTCAGCAGCCCGGGCTCGACGACCACGCGGCGCCGCGGCGGCGATCAGCGGTCACACGACCATCTCGACCGCCTCCATGCGCAGCCCCTGGCCGGTGGTGCCGGCGATGGCGACCTGTTTGGCGGCCGCGCACTGGAAGCCGAGCCAGCCGTGGTTCTGCACGTAGGCGTCGGCGCAGATGCCGTTGGTGGCGATGCTGACCGCGAGGGCCTCCATCTGCAGCGACTGCCCGGTCGTGCCGACGAGGATGTCCGTGCCGTCGTCACCGCACCGCCAGCCCTGCCAGCCGATGTTCTGGACGTTGGCGTCCGCGCAGACGCCGCCGGTGTTGGTGGCGATGATGTCGATCGCCTGGATGGCCAGGCTCTGCCCCTCGGTGCCGTTGGGCCGTCCGTCGCAGACCGGCTGCTGCCAGCCGATGAACGCCACGTGCGTCGCGTAACAGATGTGTCGGACGGGGGCGTTGGGGCTGTCGGCCTGTGCCTTCCGGAGCGCCGCGACGAGCGCGGCGTGGACGGCGGGTCCGGCGTGGACTGCGGGACCTGCGGGTCCGGCGGGTCCGGCGGCTACCGCCGAGTGGCCCGGCGCGTCGGCGCGGGCCGGATCGCCGCCGGTCGCGAGGCCGGTCAGCAGCAGTGCGGCAAGGAGCGCCGCGGTGGGAACTCGGCGGCTTCGGATCAACGCCGTGGGTCCTTCCTGCGCGTCGCGGGCCCGCCATCGGGGGCCCGCTCGGGGGATGGGCACTGCGCAACGTAGCGTCCGTTCGACGGCGAACCGTGCGCGTGCCGCCGCGACTCGGCCGACTTGGTCTGTTCGATACCGGGATGTCCACCGGATGCCGGAGCTCGCGTGCCGACCCCGTTCGCTGTCCGGCTGACCTCAGTCCGCAGGACGGTCCGCCGCCCCGCCGCCCCGCCAGACGCGACTTCTTCGCATTAGGCTGTCCCCATGAGTGCCCGAGCGACCACACGCCCCGGCGGGCGCAGTGCCCGCGTCCAGCAGTCCGTGCACCAGGCCGTGCGTGACCTGGAGGCCGAGGTGGGGCGGGACGCGCTCACCGTCCCCCTGATCGCGGCCCGTGCGGGCGTGACGCCGTCCACCGTGTACCGGCGTTGGGGGGACCTGCGGGAGCTGCTGTCCGACGTGGCCGTCGAGCGGTTGCGTCCGGACACCCCGCCGGCCGACCACGGCAGCCTGCGGGCGGACCTGGAGGCGTGGGCGGTCCAGTTCGCGGAGGAGATGTCCTCGACGGCGGGTCGCACCTACATCCGCGACGCCCTGCTGGGCGACCCCGAGCAGGGCAACGCGGCCCGCTGCTCCGACTACGCCGCCGAGCAGTTGAAGGCCGTGGGCGTGCGCGCGGCCGGGCGCGGGGAGGCCGTGCCCGACGTGGAGACCCTGCTGGACGTGGTGGTCGCCCCCCTGATGTACCGCATCCTGTTCCGCCCCTCGGACCTGTCGGCGGCCTACACCGACCGCCTCGTGGCGACGGCGCTCGGCCGGACTCCCACCCCCTCCCTCCCTAAAAGCTAAAAGTTTGCGTTTCTGGCTGGCGCAGGGCTAATCTCTCTAACGCAAAGCGTTTGCCTTTAGGCAGTGAGAGGTGCTCCATGCTCAGCGTCGTAGCCCCGCCGTCCCCGCCCCGCCGCATGCCCGTGCTGGGCCGCCGCAGCGCCTTCCCCCTCCACGCCTCCGTCCTGGTCGGCCTGTTGGCCGCCTCGAGCGCACCGACCCCCCTCTACGCCCTCTACCAGGCCGCATGGCACTTCTCGGCGATGACGCTCACCGTCGTGTTCAGCGCCTACGCGCTCGCGCTGCTCGGGGCACTGCTGACCGCGGGCACCCTCTCGGACCACCTGGGCCGGCGCCCGGTCCTCATCGGTGCGCTGCTCGCACAGGCGGTCGCGATGGCCGTCTTCGCCACCGCCCAGGGCGTGTCGGCGCTGATCGCCGCCCGGATCCTGCAGGGCCTGGCCACCGGCGTGGCCACCAGCGCCGCCGGAGCCGCCCTGCTCGACTTCGAGGACCCCGACCGCCCGGGACGGGCGACCCTCGCCAACGGCATCACCCCGGTCGCCGGCATGGCGGCCGGCGTACTGGCCGCCACGGCCCTCGTGCAGTACGCCCCCGCCCCCACCCGCACCGTCTACCTCCTGCTGCTCCTGCTCTTCGTCGCCCAGGCGGCCGCGGTGCTCCTCACCACCGAGACCGCGCACCCCCACCACGGCGTGTGGCGCTCCCTGCGTCCGGGCATCGCCGTCGCTCCCGCCTCCCGCCCGGCCATGCGGCTGCTCGCCCCCGGCATCGTCGCCGCCTGGGCGCTGGGCGGCTTCTACTCCTCCCTCGGTCCCTCGCTCGCCCGGCTGATCGCCCCGCACGCCTCCCGCGCCACCGGCGGCCTGGTCTTCTTCACCCTGACCGCCGCGGCCGGCCTCGCCGTGCTGGCCGCCCGGCCGCTGCCCGCCCGCACCGCGAGTTCGGCCGGTACCGCGCTCCTGATCCCCGGGGCCCTGCTGACCCTGAGCGGCCCCCAGCTGCACAGCCTGCTCGCCCTGTTCGCCGGCACCGCGCTGGCGGGCACCGGCTTCGGCGCCGTCACCCAGGGCGCCCTGCGCCTGCTGCTCTCCCCGGCGGCCCCGGACGAACGCGCCGGCACGCTCGCCGCCTACTACGTGCTCAGCTACCTGGCCATGAGCATCCCCGCCGTCCTCGCCGGCCTGCTGACCAACCTGTACGGCCTGCAGACCGCCGTCTCGCTCTACGCCGTGACCGTGGTGCTGCTGACCCTGATCGGCCTCGCCCGTGGAGTGCGGCAGCCGAGCACCCCCTGACCGAGTCCTGCCTTCCCACACCGCACAGCACCACCCAGCCCCTCCCAGCCCAGCCCCACCCAGCGCCATCCGAAAGGGATCCACCCATGAGCACCGCCGCCCCCCGTCAGGCCACCGCCTCCACGAGCACGGGATGGAGCCTCGGCGACATCACCGTCCGCCGCGTCGACGAGATCGAACTGCCGCGGCAGACCGGACCCTGGCTGCTGCCGGACGCCACCAAGGAGGTCCTGGACGAGGCCTCGTGGCTGCGCCCCGACTTCGCCGACGCCGAGGTCCCGCGGCTGGCGAGCCACAGCTTCGCGGTGGAGGCGGGCGGGCTGCGGATCGTCGTGGACACGGGCATCGGCAACGCCAAGCCGCGCGCCAACCCGGCCTGGAACGGCCTCGACACCGACTTCCTGCAGCGCTTGGCGGCGGCCGGCTTCCCGACCGAGTCCGTGGACCTGGTAATCACCACGCACCTGCACACCGACCACGTCGGCTGGAACACCCGACTCGCCGGCGAGGAGTGGGTCCCCACCTTCCCCAACGCCCGCTACCTCACCAGCCGCACCGAGTGGGACCACTGGGCCGCCACCGAGCTGGACGAGGCCCGCCGCCAGATGTTCCGCGACTCCGTCACCCCCGTCCGCGACGCCGGGCAGTACGACCGCGTGGACGTGTCCGAGCAGGGGCACGAGGTGGCGCCGGGCGTCTTCCTGGTCCCGGCCCCGGGCCACACCCCGGGGCAGGTCGCCGTGGAGCTGCGCGGCAGCGACCGCCGGGCACTGATCACCGGCGACAGCATCCACCACCCCGTGCAGCTGTCCCACCCCCACGTGCACAGTTGCGTCGACATCGACTCCGCCCAGGCGGTCCGCACCCGCGCTCGGCTGCTCGACACCCTGGCGGACACCGACGCGCTGCTCCTGGGCACCCACTTCCCGCGGCCCACGGGCGGCACCGTCCGTCGGGAGAGCGGCCGCTACCGGCTGCTCGCCGAGCCCGCCGTCGAGATCCCGACCACCGCGGCCTGACCGCGGACCCGGCCGCTAAAACGAATCCTTGGCCTTTGAGCGTCGGGTCACTTCGCCGCTCAAGCCAGCACCGACAGGGAGAACCGCCATGCCCGCCGTCGAACTCACACCACCGGAGGCCGCCCGCTGGGCCGCCCGCGCCGGCCTCGCGCTGCCCGCCGAGCGCCACGCGGCGGTTGCCGCGGTCGCCGACCACATCCACCGCGTCGTCGCGGTGCTGCGCGAGCTGGACTTCGCGGACGTCCCGCCCGCGGCCGCCTACCGCGCCGGAGAGGAGCAGCACGATGCAGCCGTATGAGCTGACCCTGGCCGCCGCCGCGGACGCGATCCGGACCCGGCGACTGTCCCCGGTCGAACTGGTCGACTCCGTCCTCGATCGCCTCGAGGAGACCGAGCCGCACCTCGGCGCCTACGTCACGGTCGCCGCGGAGCAGGCGCGCCGGGCGGCCGGCGAGGCCGAACACGAGGCGGCGCACGGCCGTTACCGGGGACCGCTGCACGGCATCCCGATGGCGCTCAAGGACCTGATCGACGTCGGCGGGATGGCCACCACGGCCAGCTCCCGGGTCCGCGCCGACCACCGCGCGACGGCGGACAGCACGGTCGCCGCGCGGCTGGGCGCAGCCGGCGCGATCCTGCTCGGCAAGACCCACACCCACGAGTTCGCGTTCGGCCTGACCACTCCGCAGACCCGCAACGCCTGGGACCGGGCCCGGGTCGCCGGCGGCTCCAGCGGCGGCTCCGCGGTCGCCGTCGCGTCCGGCACCGCCACCTTCGCCCTGGGCACCGACACCGGCGGGTCGATCCGGGTGCCCGCCGCGCTCAACGGGGTCGTCGGCCTCAAGCCGACCTACGGCCTCGTCCCCCGTCACGGCGTCACCTCCCTGTCCTGGTCGCTGGACCACGTCGGCCCGATCACCCGCACCGTCGAGGACGCGGGCCTGGTCCTGACCGCGCTGGCCGGACACGATCCGCGTGACCCCGCCTCGCTGTCCGTGCCCGCCGTGGACTACCGGCCCGGGGCCGGCACGGACCTGACGGGGCTGCGCATCGGTGTGCCGCGCACCTACTACTTCGACCACGTCCACCCGGAGGTGGCGGCCGCCGTCCGGCACGCCATCCGGCAGCTGGAGGCCCTGGGCGCACGGCTCGTCGAGGTCGACATCCCGATGACCCGCTACATCCAGGCCACCCAGTGGGGCCTGATGGTGCCGGAAGCCGGCGCCTACCACGAGGGCACCCTGCGCACGGTCCCCGAGCTGTACCAGGAGGACGTCCGCATCCTCCTGGAGGCGAGCGAGTTGCTGAGCGCCGGTGACTACCTGCGCGCTCAACGCTCCCGCACGCTCATGCGCGCCGAGTGGGCACGGCTGCTGGAGGAGGTCGACGTGATCGCCGCCCCGAGCGTGCCGATGCCCGCGGTCGGCGCCGACCAGGCGACGGTCAGCTGGCCCGACGGCACCACCGAGAGCGTCTCCGACGCCTACGTGCGCCTCAACGCCCCCGCCAACATCACCGGAGTGCCCGCGCTGACCGTGCCGGTCGGCCACGACGCGGCGGGCCTGCCCCTCGGCATGCAACTGCTCGCCCGGCCCCTCGGCGAGCCCACGCTCCTGCGGGTCGGGCACGCCTACGAGCAGACGCAGCCCGCCCGGGCACTCGCCACCGCGGCCTGAGCGCCGGGCCGGGCCCGACGGTAGGACGGAGCCGCCGACCGGTCGTCGGGCTGCCTGTTCGCGGTGGACTCAAGCGGTGGGTACCAGGCGCGGTTGCACATCATCCCGACCCCCTGAGCCGGCGGCCACGCCACCACGAGCCCCTCGAAGGTCGGTGCCACCACCCGTGGCCACCACCCGCGGGGTTCGGTTTTCCGAACCCCGGATCCGGGGGTCGGCACGATCGTCCGGGCATGTCCCGCCCGCCCAGGATGAAGGCATGGCTGAGATGACGACAGACCCCGCCGCACCGACGGCGGGGACGTGGACGGGCGCCGCCGTGCGGGGGGAGGGGCTGCACCGTACGTACGGGCGGGGCGGGTCCGCCGTCCAGGCGCTGCGCGGGGTGTCCGTGGCGTTCGCGCCCGGCACCTTCACGGCGGTGATGGGGCCCTCGGGCTCCGGCAAGACCACGCTGCTGCACTGCCTGGCCGGGATGGACCGCCCCAGCCGGGGCGCGGTCTGGTGGGGCGACACCGAGGTGTCACGGCTGCCCGAGCGGCGGCTCGTCGAGCTGCGCCGCACCCGGGTGGGGTTCGTGTTCCAGGCGTTCAACCTGATGCCCGGGATGACGGTCGCGCAGAACGTCGAACTGCCCGGCCGGCTCGCGGGGGACCGGCCGGAGCGGGCGCGCGTGCTGGCGGCGCTCGCCGGGGTCGGGCTCGCCGGGCGTGAGCGGCACCGGCCCGGGCAGCTCTCGGGCGGCCAGCAGCAGCGGGTGGCGATCGCCCGCTCGCTGGTCGCGCGGCCCGAGGTGCTGTTCGCCGACGAGCCGACCGGCGCGCTCGACCGGGCGACCGGGCACGAGATCCTCGACCTGCTGCGCACGGGCGTGGACCGGGACGGGCGGACCTGCGTCATGGTCACCCACGACCCGGTCGCCGCCGGGTACGCGGACCGGGTGCTGCTGCTGGCCGACGGGCTGCTGGTGGACGAGCTGGTGCGACCGACCGCCGCCCAGGTCGGCGAGCGGCTGAGCCGGCTGGGCGGGTGAGGGCGATGGGGACCGTGCTGTCGCTGGCCGTCGGCCAGTTCCGCCGCCGCCCGGCGGCCTTCGCCGGCCTGGCCGTCGCGCTGTTCCTGGCGGTGGCGGCGGTGACGCTGTTCGGCTCGCTGTTCGCCGCCCAGGCCGCGGCCCCGGCCCCGGTCCGGTCGGCCGCGGTCGACGGGCCGGGCCTGATGGTGATCGCGGGTGCGTTCGGCGAGATCGCGATCCTGGTCGCGTTCTTCGTCGTCGTCAACGCGCTCGGCTTCACCCTGCGGCAACAGCACCGCGACCTCGCGCTCCTGCGGACCGTCGCGGCGACACCCCGCCAGGTGCGGTGCCTGGTGCGGGTCCAGGTCGCGGCGACGGTGCTCGGGGTGGCGCTGCCCGGCTGGGCGGCAGGCTCCCTCGCAGCCCGGTGGTTCCTCGCGGCGCTCCAGCAGCGCGGGATGGCCGCGCCCGGGATCCGGATCCCCGGCACACCCGTGCCCATGGCGGTCGCCCTGCTCACGGCGCTCCTCGTCGGGCTGGTGGCCACCGCCGTCGCGGCCCGGCGGATCACCCGGATCGCCCCGGCCGAGGCCCTGACGGCGAGCAGCACCGGAGTGGGGTCGGCGGGCGTGCTGCGGCTGATCGCGGGCGCGGGCGCGCTGACCGGCGGGGTACTGCTGCTGCGCCTGGCCGCGACCCGGCCGGCCGGCGAGCTGGACAAGGCGGGGCAGGCCGCGCTGCTCGCCTCGCTGGTGCTGCTGGTCGCGGTCGCGCTGCTGGGCCCGCCGGCGGCGCGCACCCTGGCCGCCGTCCTCGGCGCGCCGGTGCGGGCGCTGGCGCCGCGGACGGGCTGGCTGGCCGACGCCAACCTGCGCGGCTACGCGGCCCGGCTCTCCTCGGCGGTGGTGCCGGTGGCGCTCCTGGTCGGACTGTCGGGCACCATGTTGATCATGACGAGTACCGCCGAGCACGTGCCGCACGCCGGCAGCGCCGCGACCAGTGTCACCAAGGCCACCGACGTCTGGCTGCGCCAGGCGGAGCTGGCGTTGCTGGTCTGCTTCGCCGCGGTGTCCACGGTGAACACCCTGGTGGCGCTGACCGCCGACCGCCGCCGCGAGTTCGCGCTGCTCCGCCTGGTCGGCGCGACGCGGCGTCAGCTGCTGCGGATGCTGTCGGTCGAGGCCGCGCTGACCACGGCGATCGGGGTGGTGCTGGGCGGGGCCGTGGCGATGGCGTCGGCGGGGGCCTTCAGCCGGGCGGTGGCGGGGACACCGGTGCCGGTGGTCCCGGGCGCGGCGTGCGGGTGCGTCGTGCTGGGCGCGGTGGTGCTGACGGTGCCGGCGATCCTCGGCACGGGGCTGCGGGCCGCGAGCGGTCCCGCGGCTGACGCGCTGGGCGGTGAGCGCGGGTGACGCCGGCCGGCAGGCGACCCGAGCGGTATCTCGCCGTGCGGGGCGGCGAGTTCGCCTTCGCGGTGCTCGGGCTGCCGCTCGGGGTGCTCGGCGGGGCGTACGCGGTGGCGGTGCTGTACGGGGGAGTGCTGCTCTCGCTCACCGTGCTCGGCCTGCCGTTCGTCGTCGCCGCGCTGGCCGGGGCGCGCGGGCTCGGTGCGCTGCACCGACGGCTGGTCGGACGGCTGCTCGGCGTCCAGGTGGCCGCGCCGTCGGCGCTGCCGCGCCCGCACGGGGTGTTGGCGCGGGGGCGGGTGCGGCTGACCGACCCGGTCGCCTGGCGGTCGCTGCTCTACCTGCTGCTGCGGCTGCCGCTCGGGGTGCTCGGCTTCGCCGTCGCCGTCCTGCTCCCGCTCGGTTGCGGCTGGCTGCTCGGCTTCCCCCTGTGGGTCAGGCTGCTGGAGCCCGGACCCCGGTCGTTCGGGTGGCCGGACGCGGCCGCCGTCCCGCTCGGGCTCGCCGTCCTCGCCACGCTGCCCGCGGCACTGCGCGCGGTCGGCGCCGCGGACCGCGCCCTCGCCCGGCTGCTGCTGGGCCCGGCGAGGGCCCAGCAGCGTGTCCACGAGCTGGAGCGGGCCCGCACCACGCTGCTCGCCGAGAACACCGACCGGCTGCGCCGGCTCGAACGGGACCTGCACGACGGCACCCAGGCGCAACTGGTGGCCCTCGCCATCAGCCTCTCGCTCGCCGACGACACGCTGGACCCGGCTGCGGCCCCGCCGGACCTGGAACGGCTGCGCACCCTGATCGGCCGGGCGCGCGGTCAGACCGACGACACCATCGCCGGCCTGCGCCGCCTCACCCGGGGCATCCACCCGGTGGCGCTCGACGGCGGCCTCGCCGAGGCGCTGCCCGGCCTCACCGCCACCTCACCGGTGCCGGTCACCGTGCGGCTGGACCTGCGGGAGCGGCCGGAGGAGGCGATCGAGGCGGCCGTCTACTTCTGCGCGGCCGAGCTGCTCACCAACGTCGCCAAGCACAGCGGCGCCCGGACGGCCGAGCTGAGCGCGACGGCGGCCCGCGGCCGGGTCCGCCTGGTGGTCCGCGACGACGGGTGCGGCGGCGCAGCGCTCGGTGGCGACTCGCCGTCGGCCGGGACGGGGCTCGCGGGGCTGGCCGCGCGGCTCGCGGCGGTGGACGGCGTGCTGCGGGTGGACAGCCCGCCGGGCGGCCCGACGGTGGTCACCGCCGAACTGCCGAGCCGCCTGTGACGCCCGGGCGGGCCGCCCCAGCAGCGACCTACCCGCGCTCCGAGAGGTAGGCCAGCACCGCCTTGACCCGCCGGTTGACCGCGTCGGTCGCCGGCAGGTCGAACTTGGTGAAGACGGCCGCCACGTGCTTCTCCACCGCCCGCTCCGACACCACCAGCACGGCGGCGATCGAGCGGTTGGAGCGGCCCTGCGCCATCAGCTCCAGCACCTCGCGCTCACGCGGGGTCAGCGCCGCCACCCGGCTGCGCTGTCCGCCGCGCAGCAGGCGGGTGACCACCTCGGGGTCGAGCGCCGTGCCGCCCGCCGCGACCCGCTGGAGCGCGTCGACGAACTCCGCGGTCCGGGCCACCCGTTCCTTCAACAGGTAGCCGATCCCCGCCGCGCCACCGGCGAGCAGTCGGGAAGCCCAGGCGGTCTCCACGTGCTGGGAGAAGACGAGGATCCCGACCTCGGGCAGCTGCGCCCGGATCTCGACGGCGGCGCGGATGCCCTCGTCGGTGTGGGTGGGCGGCATCCGGATGTCGACGACGGCGACGTCGGGGCGGTGCTCGGCGACCGCGGCGATCAGTTCGGGGGCGGTCCCGGCGGTGGCGACCACCTCGCACCCGCGGGCGCCGAGCAGTTCGACCATCCCGTCCCGGAGGATCACGGAGTCCTCGGCCAGCACGACGCGCAGCGGCTTGTCGATCATGTCGTCCATTATCCGGACGCAAGCTCCACGCCGTCAGCAGGTGGGCATCGCAAGCCCGGGGAAGGCGAGCCGGTACTGCCCCCGGTACAGGGCCTCACCGCCGATCATGAGCCCGGCGGGGGACTCGACTCCCGCGCTGCGGGCGGTGCGCACGATCAGACCCGCGAGCTCGGCGGCGGCCACCTCCCCGGGACCGCCGGCATCGACGCGCCACGGCGCCCCGCCGTCGAAGCCGGCCGGCAGGGGCGGCAGGGCGTCTCGGGAGGTCCACCCGAGAGCGGCGGCGTTCTCCCCGCGAGCCGCCTCGGGCACCCGGTACTCGGTGTAGTCGACGTACAGGCGATCCGCGAAACAGCTGATGCCGAACAGCAGCGGGGCGCCTTCCCCGGGCAGCCGGCCGTACAGGGGCATGCTCTGGGTCAGCCCGGTCGCCAGGACCACGGCGGGAAGCGTCCGCAGGAACGCCCCCAGCGCGTTCTGCAACTGCTCCCAGTCACCGACGTGCTCCCAGCGCGGCTGCTCCAGCGGGTGCCCGCCGTCCGCCAGGACCGCGGCGAATCCCTGCCCGGCCTGTGCGTACCAGGACTCCCACACCTCGCTGCGCTGCAGCACCAGCTCGGGCCCGGCCACCCCGGCCCGCAGTTCCAGGGTCATCCGCTCCCGGCGCCAGCGCAGGAACGGCCTGCCCCAGGACGGCTGCGGGCTCCACCCGGACGGGCCGCGGAACCCGTGGGCCCCGACGTACGTCGCGTCCCCGAGCGCTGCCCGGACCGCGTCCGCGACCCGCCGGAACTCCTCGGCCTGCGCCCGCACGTCCGGAGCCGGGCGGCTCACCGGGACCGCCAGCTCCAGGTACTCCTGCCCCGGAGCCCACGCCCGGGCCGCCGCACCGACGGGCACCAGCACCGCGTCTCCGCCCGGCAGCCCGGTCACCACCCGGACCCGGTCCTCCGAGGCCCCGGCCCACTCCCAGCCCAGCCGGTCGACGAGACCACGCACGTCGTCCTCGGTCCACCGGAGCCCGACGAACGCGTTCGTCAACGTGCGGGCGACGGCCCCGACGTCCTCGTTGCTGATCATGATCCCTTCCTGTCAGTCACCCCGGACACTCCGAGCGTCAGCCGGTCGTCGGATAGGCCCGCAGGTCGGAGTGCCCGCCGTCGTACGCCAGCGCGGTGTACCCGTCGACCAGCAGGGGAGTGATCGTGGGGCCGGCCGAACGGTCGGCTCCGGTCCGCGCGTCGAGGATCACGGGACCGTTCTCGGTGACGCCGTAGGCCAGGCCGTGCCACAGGGCGGACACCTTGGGGGCGACACGGTGGTGGGCCGCGTCGGGCAGACTCCAGAGCTGATGCCCGTCGGTGGCGTCGGCCGCGACGACCGTGCTGTCGTTGGCGCACAGGATGACCGAGCGATCGTCATACAAGCACTGGGAGACCGCGGTACCGCTGTCGAAGCTCGCCACGGGCGCGGCGTGGCCGGTGGCATCGTCGACCAGCTGAGCGGACCATGCCCCGCTCTCGAAGTCCTGGGCCGAGACCAGCACCTTGGTCGGGCCGACCACGTCGATGCTGGTGTTGTAGACGTCGTTCGGCAGACTCCACACCTGGTGCCCGTCGGTGAGGTCGAGCGCGGTCACGGCGTCGTCGCCGCCGTCCTGGTGGACGACACCGACCACCTGGGAGCCGGCTACTGCCAGGGGAAGGAACGCGTTCTTCTCCCACAACGCCTTCCGGGTGCCGAGATCGGCAGCCAGCACCACACCCTGGTGGCCGTCGGTGACCTCGACGACCGCCGTACTGCCGTGCACGCCCAGCAGCGTGGCGGAAGGGCTGTTGGAGGAGGTCGGGCGCGGGTCGATCACTCCGTCCGGCACGTCCAGGAGCATCGACCAGGCGGCCTGCCCGGTGCCGGTGTCCAGGGCGGCCAGCTCGACGGACAGGTGCCCGGCCGTGGTGCCCTGACCGGGAACGTTCTCCAGGAAGGCCACGGCGGCGTCACTCTTCCCGTTGACGGTGGCGAGCACCGGAGCGCCGGCGGGGTTGTCGCCGTCCGACGTGCTGCTCGGCTGGGCGGCCGGATTCCGCGCGCCCAGGGTCGTCGTGACCTTGCCGGTCGTCACGTCCACGGCCTGCAAGGAGTCCGTGGTCGCGAGGTAGGCCGTCGTCCCGTCCAGCACGACGGGCAGCGACCTGCGCGGCCGGCCGAGGGCCGGCTCCTTGGCCATGCCCAGGGCCGCGCCCGGCAGGACGACACCCTTGCCGGCGTCGAAGGCGGTGGGCGGATCGTACGCCTGGCGCGGCGGTGCGGCCGGCACGGTAGGACGTCCACTGTCGTGAACGTCGCCGCCTCCCGGTCCGCTGCTCCCGCAGGCGGCGACCGAGGACAGCGTCAGGGCGGTGGTGAGCAGGCATGGAATCGTGCGGTAGCGCATGAGCAGCAGGTCCCCCAGAGTAGTCCGTCATCCGCGCACAGGGATCGGTCCGTGTCCACCTCGCCGAACCTCCGGCTCGACGCCTGCATGAACACGACAGCAAGCTGATCCCGTGTCAGCTTATCGACCCAAACGATCAAGGGGCGAATCCCTCGGTGCAGCAACGCGGCACTCCGGCCTCTCCCAGGCGAACCGCCTCCGGTGGCCGTCGGCCGGTCCTACGAATGGCCAGTTCAGGCTCACTTGGGCGCCGCCGTCATGTCTGCGTGGGTGTCGCACCCGCCGGACTGGCATCGTGACCCACCGTGGCGGGAGTCCGAGGGCCCGCGGATTCGGCGGGCTCGCTGCCCGGGCCGGTGCGGGAGAGATGACGTGACTGACGAACGCGCAGTGCAGACGACCGACGTGGCGCAGGACGGCGGCCTCGCCCGGCGGCGCTTCCTGTCGTTGCTGGCGGTGGCCTCGGCCGCCGTGGTGGGCGTGGAGGGCGGCGCGGTCGTCCCGGCGCACGCGGACGTGACCGTCCCCGAGGCGGTGCCGGTGCCGCTGCCCCACGACCTCGCGGGCGCCTCCTACGACCGCGACCGGGCGGCGGCCGACTTCGACGGGTACGGCTGGTGCTACCCCGCCGAGCAACTGCCGTCGGGGCGGACGCTGATCGCCGGGGTGCCGTTCGCCTTCCCGTCCTACGGCCCGGGCACGAAGAACTTCCTCGCCGCGCACGGTCAGACGCTCACCCTGCCGGCGGGGCGGTACTCGTTGCTGTACGTCATCGGCGCGGCCTCGAACGGGGACGCCGACCGGATGGCCGAACTCCACTACGCGGACGGCAGCTCGGTGCGGGTCCCGCTGCGCCTGACGGACTGGACCAGCAGTCCGCGGTTCCTGGAGGCGGTCGCGGTGGAGGCCACGCACCGGCACCAGGCCTCGGGCGACTGCGCGCCGCGGGTGCGGCTCTTCCTCCAGGTGGTCCCGTGCGATCCGCTGCGGGTGGCGCAGGCGTTGGTCCTGCCCGACGACGGGGACCTGAAGCTGATCGCCCTCAGCGCCCAACCGGCGGTGGCGGGAGCCGCGTTGAAGGTCACCGCGGTGGCCTCCACCGAGCTGTTCACCGGCTCGCGGGAGGAGCCGCGCCAGGTGGTCCAGGTGAGCGTGGCCAACATCGGCTCCCGGCCGGTCGGGCCGCAGGACGCGGCGACGGTCCAGCTGTCGGGGGAGGGCGTGCGCACACCCGAGCCGGCCGTGGTACGGGAGTTGGCGCCGGGTGGGCAGGAGACCGTCGAGGTGGGTGTGGTCCACTCCCGGCAACAGCCTGACGGCGTGGTGCTGCCGGCTGCGGTCCGGGCGGCGACCCGCGACGTGGTGGACACCCAGTCGGTGCGGATCACGGCGGCCGAGCCGGGTTGGACGATGTTCATGGTGCCGCACTTCCACTACGACCCGGTCTGGTGGAACACCCAGGGCGCGATCACCGAGACCTGGGAGAACGCCGGATTCCAGCGCCCGGGCCTGACGCTGATGCGGGCGCACCTGGACATGGCCCGCCGCGACCCCGACTACAAGCTCGCGCTGGCCGAGCTGGACTACCTCAAGCCGTTCTGGGACGGCTGCCCCGAGGACCGGGACCACGTCCGCCACCTGCTGGCCGAGCGGCGCCTGGAGCTGGTCGGCGGCCTCTACAACGAGCCCAGCACCAACCTGACCAGTGTCGAGCTGACCATCCGCAGTGCGGTGTACGGGATGGGCTACCAGCGGGACGTGCTGGGCGGATCGCCCTGCACCGCCTGGCAGTTGGACGTCTTCGGGCACGATCCGCAGTTCCCGGGGATCATGGCGGACGCCGGGCACACCTCGAGTTCCTGGGCGCGCGGCCCGCACCACGAGTGGGGGCCGAAGGGGCACGTCGGCGACAACCGACGGATGCAGTTCCGCAGCGAGTTCGACTGGATCGCGCCCAGCGGGCGTTCGCTGCTGACCAGTTACATGCCCAACCACTACTCCGCGGGCTGGGAGATGGACAGCGCCGAGACGCTGGAGGCCGCCGAGGCCACCGCCTACGAGCTGTTCCGCGACCTCAAGTCGGTGGCCGCCACCAGGAACTGCCTGCTGCCGGTCGGCACGGACTACGCCCCGCCGAACCGCTGGGTCACCCGGGTGCACCGCTCCTGGGCCGAGCGCTACACCTGGCCCAGGTTCGTCACCGCCGTGCCCGGCGAGTTCTTCGACGCCGTCCGCCGCGACCTGGCCGCATCCGGCACCGCGCTCTCACCGCAGACCCGGGACATGAACCCCATCTTCACCGGCAAGGACATCACCTTCATCGACACCAAGCAGGCCCAACGCGAAGCGGAGAACACCCTGCTGGCCGCCGAGCGGTTCGCCACCGTCGCCGCGCTGCTGGGCGCCCGGTACCCGGGGGAGGCGTTCGACAAGGCCTGGCGGCAACTGTGCTTCGGTGCGCACCACGACGCCATCACCGGATCCGAGAGCGACCAGGTCTACCTCGACCTGCTGGGCGGCTGGCGCGAGGCGCTGGAGCTGGCCCGCACCGCGCTCGACGGCGCGCAGGCCTTCCTCGCCGCCCGCGCCGACACCCGCGGCGCGGGCACGCCGCTGCTGGTCTTCAACCCGATGGCCTGGCGCCGCACCGACCTGGCCCGCGCCGCGGTGAGCTTCCCGGCCCCCGGCCCGGCCGGGCTCGCCCTGGCCGACCCGCAGGGGCGGCCGGTGCCCGCCGTCGCCGACCGGATCACCCGCCACCCGGACGGCAGCATCGCCACCGCGCGCCTGTCCTTCGTCGCCCGCGAGGTGCCCGCCACCGGCTACGCCACCCACCACGTGGTGGCCGCCCAGACCCTGCCGGCCCCTCAGACCCTGCCGGCTGCGACGGGCTGGACGGCCGCCGGCGGGCTGGAGATCGAGAACGAGTACTACCGCCTGGCCGTCGACCCCGCGCGCGGTGGCGTGATCACCTCGCTGTACGACAGGACGGCGGGCAAGCAGATGCTGCGCCCGGGCGGTTGCGCCAACGAACTGCTCGCCTACGACGAGTACCGCGACGGACCCGGCGCCCCCGCCGGAGGCCCCTGGGTCACCGTCCCCAAGGGCGCCCCGGTCGCCCGCAGCAGCGACCGCCCCGCGACCGTCACCGTCGAACAGAGCCCGATCGGCCGGCGCGTCACCGTCCAGGCCGACTTCGCGCAGTGCCGGTTCACCCAGCGGATCACCCTGTGGCAGGGCGTCGACCGGATCGACCTCAGCACCCGGATCGACGGCTACACCGGCACCGACCGCCTGCTCCGGGTGCGCTTCCAGCCCGCCGTCACCGGCGGTATGCCGGTCGCCGAGGTCGGCGACGCGGTGGTCGGCCGCGGCTTCGGCTTCCCCGACGTGGACTACGCCGAGACCCCCTGGACCCTGGACTACCCGGCCTACAACTGGGTCGAACTGGGCGCCACCCTGGTGGTCGCGCTGACCGACAGTCCCGGGGGCGCGCAGCGCGCGGCCCGGGCGGTCAGCGTCGCCGAACTCGTCGTCCCCGATGCCACCGCCTACAACACCCAGGCCCGCGAGGCGGTCACCGCGCTGGTGGCCACCGGCGTCACCGCCACCACCTCGACCCACGACGGCCCGCGCTACGGAAGCCTGGACGTCGACTCCAACCTCCCCGACCTGCGCATCTCCGTCGGCTCCGCGACCGAGAACCGCTTCACCGCCGCCGTCCTGGCGGCCGCCGCGCCCGGTTACCGGGCCGAACTGGACCGCGGGCTCTCCCGCGCCCGCACCGCGCGGGTGTGGGTGCCGGCCGCCAGACCGCTGGCCGACGTCTGGCTCCCGAACGCCGACCTGCGCGACCCGCTCGCCCTGCCGGTCCTGGTCATCGCCGGCCGCACGCCCGCGGACACCCGGGCCGCCCTGCACGAGCTGGCCGCCGAACTGCGCCGCGCACCGCGCATCGAGGTGGTCCAGCCCGCCGAACTCGACGGCACCACCGGCCAGGTGGAGCCGTACGGCTTCGCCGTCCTGAACCGCGGCCTGCCCGGCTACACCGCAGCCCCCTGCGGAGACCTGTACCTCGGGCTGCTGCGCTCCTCCACCGGCTGGCCCTCCGGCACCTGGATCGACCCGCCGCGCCGCCGGCTGCCCGACGGGGCCGCCTTCCAGACCAACCACTGGAGCCACACCTTCGAGTACGCCTTGATCGGCCACCACGGCGACTGGCGCGAGGCCGGCCTGGCCCGGCGCGGACACGCCTACAACACCCCGTTCACCACCCGCCAGGAGACCGCCCACCCCGGCTCGCTGCCGGCCGCCGCCGAACTGCTGGCAACCGACGGGGAGAGCGTCGTGGTGACCGCCTGCAAGCCGCGCGGCAACCCGATGGCCGCCATGGCCGGCACCGAGCAGGACCCCCGCCAGGGCCTCGTGATCCGCGCCTACGAATCCAGCGGCCGCCCCACCACCGCGCGATTCACCTTCGTCCGCCCGCTGACCACGGCCGTGGGCGTCGACCTGCTGGAGGCCGCACCGCAGGCCGCCGGCGGCGTCCGGGCGCAGGGCGGACGGATCGACTGCACGTTCGGCGCCTTCGAGATCCGCACCCTGGCCGTCACCGCGGAGCCCACCCTGTCGGACATCCAGGGACCCCGGGGCACCGAGCTGGCCCCCGCCACCGAGCCCGCCCAGCCCGTCTACGCCCCCTACTGGCGCCACAACAAGGGCGCCGCCCCGATGGGCTACCAGATGACGACCATCCAGGCCTCGCCCGAAGCCGTCACCGGCACCGGCCCCTACGACCTCGACATCACCCTCGCCTCCTCCCACACCCGCCAGGACGCCACCGGGACGGTGGAACTCGTCCTGCCGCCCGGCTGGAGCGCCACCCCCGCCACCCGGATGTACTCCCTGGCCCCCGGCGCCCACCTGCGCTACACCGCTCGCGTCCGACCCGCCGGCCCGGGCGGCCGGTACTTCGTCGGCGTCCGCACCAAGGACACCCGGGGCCAGGCGTTCGAGGACGTCGTCACCGTCGACCACACCCCCACCGCCCGCGCCGCGGACCTCCCCCTGCCACTCGCCCTGCCCGGCTCCGAACCCGACCACCCGCTGCCCGAGACACCCCGCGAACGGGACCAGGCCCTGTCCATCGACCGGGTCACCCGCAAGGCCCGCCTCGTGGTCCCCGCCCAGCCCACCGACAGCCCCGACCGACCGGTCACCCCCGCCGAACTCACCGTCACCCTCCCCACCACCGACCTGACCCTGCGTCCGGGCGAGAACGGCGAACTCCTCGTCGAGCTGCACAACCTGGCGGCCGGCCCGATCCACGGCGAGGCCCAACTGATCACGCCCTACGCCCTGTGGCACCGCACCAGCCCCTGGACCCAGCCCTTCACCGTCGACCCCGGCGGCACGAACACCCTGCGCTACCAGGTCACCGCCCCGCCCGACACCCGCCCCGGCCACTGGTGGGCCCTGGTGAAGGTCATGTACTTCGGCCGCCTCCACTACACGCCCACCGTCTCGATCACCGTCGCGGAACCGGCCACCCCGAGCACCGGCCCCGCCGCCCGCGCGACCGCCGCCCGGTGACCGGCCGCCTGATGACCCGCCGCCCGATGACCGGCCACGCGCACGTCGTCGCCCGCGTCGGCGACCGCACCGTCACCACCGACGACCTCGACGCCCGCCTCGCCGCCATCCGCAGCGGCCCGCTCGGCCCGAGACTGCCCGAGGACGACACCGCCTCCGCACGACGACTGCGTTGCTGGGTCGCCGGGCTCCTGGCCTCCGAAACCCTGATCCGCCACGAAGCCGCCCGCCTGCTCCCGGCCGCCGCCCGCCCGGACCCGCCGTCACCGGGCTCCCTCGCCGCCACGGCAAGCCACCTGTTCACCCACGTCACCGCCGACGTCACCGTCGACGAGAGCGAGCTACGGCGCTACTACGACGCCAACCCCGACCTCTGGACCCGCCCCGAACGCCGCACCCTCCGCCAGGCCCTGCGCCCCCACGCCCACCAGGCAGCCGCCCTGCGACCCGAGGACCTGGGCCCACCCGAGAGCCTCACCCGCGGACAGTTCACCGGACCCCTCGAGGACGCCGTCTTCGCCGCCCGGCCCGGCGACCGGATCGGCCCGGTCCACACCGCCTTCGGCTGGCACCTCGCCGTCCTCGACCACGTCGAGCCGGCCCGCACCCTGCCCTACCCGACCGTCCGCCCCACCATCCACGCCGACCTCCTCGCCGCAGCCCGCGGCAGCGCCTTCGACGACTGGCTCACCCTCCGCCGTGCCGCCCTCGTCCGCCTCGCCCCCGGCTACGAACACCCGGGCGACCCCAACCAGCCGGACCACGTCCACCGACACTGAGAGCGGCGTGACCAGCACCGAACGTCCACCCGTGGCGGGGCTGAACGCATCGACGGTGGGGCGCGTACCCCCGGGCAGAAGCTCTGGCAGAGCCCGACCGGCAGTCGAGTCGGGGACCGAGTGCAAGTCCCCGGCGGCCCGGTCGGGGGCGGCAGCACCTGTGGTGCGGCCGTGCCGACCGGGTGGAACCCAGGGCCGAGCGGGCGTCGGGCCCGCTCGGCCGCATCCGGCGCATCCCCGCCCTCCTGCCAATCCCCTGGAGGTTACTGTGTCCGCGCTTTCCCCTGCCCGAAACCGGGTGGCCGCCCTCACCGCCGTGCTATGCCTGGCGGTGGCCTGGATCCACGTCCAGGACCAGGGCGGCCTGCCCGGGAGCAAGACCCCGCGTTACGTCGGGATCGGCTACTACCTGCTGGAGACGACCGGCCTCCTGTGCGCCCTCGCCCTGCTGAGCGTCGGTCGGACCAGCCTGAGCAGGCTCCCCTGGCTGCTGGCCACGGGCGTGGCGCTCGGGCCGATGGCGGGCTACCTGCTCTCCCGCGGCCCCGGCCTGCCCGGCTACACCGACGACAAGGGCAACTGGACCGAGCCCCTCGGCCTGCTCAGCCTGGCCGTCGAGGCGGCACTGCTCACCACGGCCGCGACCGTCCTGCTGCTGGGCCGCCCCGTCCGGCAGGCCGGGCCGACCGCACCGCGGCCCGCGACGGTTCGCCGGCACTCCTCGCTCTGAGGGGTGGGCGAGTCGGTCGGGGCAGCGCGGCGGAAAACTCGTTGCGCCGCGCGCGCCGGCGCCCGTACCGTCTGCCCGCCCCCCGAGATCGGGAACAGGCGCCGTCGAGAAGGAGGTGTGCAGCGATGCGTAGGAGTGTCCAGCACGGGAACCCGCGTCCTGGCAACGACCGTTCACCCCACCTCCTCACCACGGAGCTCTCTTGTCACACCCCACGTCCTACCGTGTCACCCCGCTGATCGACCCCGAGCGCGGACCCGCCGGCCACCGCCTCGCCTGGCTCGCCGCCGATGCCGACGGCAGTCCGGCCGGGTCGGCGTTCCTGCGCCTGTTCACCGCCGCCGGCCAGCAGCACCTCGCCGAGCTGGCGATCAACGTCCACCCCACCGAGCGGCGGCGCGGCGCCGGCTCCCGCCTGCTCGACGCCGCCGTGACCGCCGCCCGGGCGGACAGCAGGCGGTGCGTCATCGCCCAGGCCCGCGAGGGCCAGCCGGGCGACCACTTCCTGGCAGCCCGAGGGTTCCGCCGGGTGATGACCCTCACCTACGCACGGCTCGCACTCGCGGAGGCCGACCCCGCCGCGCTCGATTCACTGGTCGAGGCACCGCACCCCGGCTACCGGCTGATCTCCTGGGACGGCACGGTGCCCGACGAGCTCGCCGAGACCTTCACCGCCTCCCGCAGCGCGATGGACGACATGCCGATGGAGGGAACGGACTTCGGCCGGGTCGTCTGGGACGTCGACCGGGTGCGCGCGGCGGCCGCCGCCGTCGCCAGGCGCGGCGAGCTGCTGGAGACCGTCGCGGCGGTGCATGCGGCGAGCGGCGAGATCGTCGGCTTCACCGAACTGGTCGTCCCGGCCGGCGGCGTGGGCGACGCGCAGCACTACGGCACCGGGGTGCTGCCCGAGCACCGCGGCCGCGGGCTCGCGGTGTGGATGAAGGCGGAGTCGATCCGCCGCGCGCGCGAGCGACACCCGGAACTCGCCGGGCTGCTCACCGATACGGCGGGCGACAATCCGTCCATGCGGAGCATCAACGACGGGCTCGGCTACCGGGCGACGCATCGCACCTTCGAGTACCAGCTGGACCTCTGACGGCTTGTCACGCAGCCGTGGCGGGGTCGCCCAACGCCGGCCCCGCCCGCCAGGTCGGCGGAAAAAAATCGCGGAGCCCGACGGCGATCGCGTCCTAGGATCGACGGTCATGGTTGACCTCTATCCTCCCACCGACCCGTACGACCACGGCCTCCTCGACACCGGCGACGGCAATCACGTCTACTACGAGCAACTCGGCAACCCCAAGGGCAAGCCCGCCCTGAGCGTGCACGGCGGCCCGGGCGCGGGCGCGCGGCAGCGGCCGATGAGGGTCTGGGATCCCGAGCGCTACCGCCTCATCCGCTTCGACCAGCGCAACTGCGGCCGCAGCACTCCGCACGCCAGCGACCCGGCGGCGGACATGAGCCTGAACACCACCCAGCACCTGATCGACGACATGGAACGCCTGCGCGAACACCTCGGCATCGACAAGTGGCTACTGAGCGGCGCCTCCTGGGGCTCGACGCTGGCCCTGGCGTACGCGCAGCAGCATCCGGAGCGGGTCAGCGAGATCCTCATCTCGGCGGTGACGACGACCCGTCGCGCCGAGATCGACTGGCTCTACCGGGGCGCCGGGCGGTTCTACCCCGAGGCGTGGGAGCGATTCCGCGACGGCGTCCCCGAGGAGGAGCGGGACGGCGACCTGCTCGCGGCCTACGCGCGGCTGATGGAGAACCCCGACCGGGCGGTCCGGGAGAAGGCCGCCGCCGACTGGCTCACCTGGGAGGACGCCGTCATCTCGAACGAGCCGAACGGCCGGCCCGGCATGTACAGCGACCGCGAGGTCGACGCGCAGCTCGCGTTCGTCCGGATCTGCGCGCACTTCTTCAGCAACGGCGCCTGGCTCGAGGAGGACCAACTGCTGCGCAACGCCCACAGGCTGGCCGGGATCCCGGCGATCCTCTTCCACGGCCGGCACGACATGGGCGGCCCGGTCCAGACGGCGTGGGAGCTGGCGAAGGCCTGGCCGGACGCGCGGCTGCACATCATCGAGGACTCCGGTCACGCCGGCAGTCTCACCATGCAACTGGCGGAACGGGAGGCCATCGAGGAGTTCAAGAACCGCTGACCCACCGGGCGGCCGGGCCGATGTTCCTGGAGGGCCTTGATCCTCTGCCGCGAACGAGGGCGGACACCCGCCCGGCCGCCCCCATCCGGCGCGCCATCACGCCGGTCATCGCCCAGCACCGCTGATGGGCTACTGCGTCCCGAAAGCGGGCTCAGCCGGTGTGGAGGACGCGGAAGCGGTCAGGGGCGGCCGGGTCGCGGTCGGCGACCTGGACGGGCGCCCAGGCCCACTGCCAGACGTCGATGCCGGGCATGCGGGTGAAGCGGATCGGGCCGCGGGTTCCTTCGACGGCGAGGCGCGGCCAGGCCTCGGCGATGCGGGCCCGGTCCGTACCGTGGGAGCGCAGCGCGGTGGCGAGGACGGTGGCGGTGTCGTAGCCCTCGAAGGCGACGAAGGAGGGTTCCTCGCCCAGCTGTTCGCGCAGGGCCGCCGCGACCCGAGTGCCGAGCGGGCTGAGCTGGTCGGGCAGGTAGCGCAGGAAGGGGATGCCGGCGCCGTCGGCGCCCAGCAGGGTGACCCATTCCGGGAGCTCCGGCTGCCCGGCCGGGGCGCCGATCAGGAGGTCGGGCAGGCGCGGGTCGCGGCGCACGGCCCGGACGAGCGGCACGGCCGGGTCCGGGTGGCCGACCAGGAGGAGCAGAGCCGTCGCGTGGTGGTCGGCGAGGGCGTCGCACACGGCGGCCGGGTCGAGTGCGCGTGCGTCGAGGTCGAGGACGGTGCCGCCGTGTGGCGTGACGTGGTCGCGCAGGATGCGGGTGCCGGCGGCCCAGTAGACGCCGGGGTCGGCCGCCACGGCGATCCGGCGGTGACCCACTTTCAGAAGGTGGTCCGCGTAGCTGCGCCAGCCGTGGGACTGAGCCGGGGCGAGGCGGGCGATCCAGTCGGTGGGCTGCTCGGTGAGGTCGTCGAGAACGGCGGAGGAGCAGAGGTACGGCAGGCCGAGGGCGGCGGCCCGGGCGGCGGCGGTGCGGGCGACGACGCTGTGGAACTCCCCAGCCAACGCGGCCACGCCCGACTGGGCGAGTTCGTCGACGGCCGCGGCGGCGCGCTCCGGATCGGCTGCGGTGTCCCTGACGACCAGCTCGAGGGGCCGCCCCAGGATGCCACCACCGGCGTTGACCTCACCGACGGCCAGCTCGAGCCCGGCGAGCAGGTGGCGGCCCGCCCCGACCCAGCCTGGCCGCGACAGCGGGACGAGGGCCCCGACCCGGACGGCCGATGCGTCCGCGCGATCCGCGCGATCCGCGGCGGAGGATGCTGACGTGGTGCTGGTCAAGGGTGACACCTCGGCGGCTCGGCTCGGTCGGGACCGTCAGCCTATCGAGGTCCGAAGTCCGCGTTCCAGGGCGTCTCATGGGAGAGTCCAGCGCGTGGCTCGGTAAGGAATCCATGGAGGGATGTCGAAGCCGATCGCTTCAGCAGTAGCACTTGTCCCCGGAGTGTCCGGCTGTGCACTGTTCGCAATGTCCTTGCATACGAGGCCAGTTGACATAACGTGAGCATCACGAGCAGACTCCCGCGCAGCGTGGCGGCTCGCCGGCGGAAGCGTGTGGAGCTGGCGAGTCGTCTCACATCGCCAGAGAGGACGCTCATGCGAAGGCGCATCAGGCACCTCGTCACCGTGTTGACGGCAACAGCCGCGCTCGTCCTTCCCACAGCTGCCACGAGCGTGGCGACGCCGGCTTCCGAGAGACCGCACCTCGTGGCCGAGCTGTTCAGCGGCCCCGCAAACCTGGACTGGACGGCCACGACGGCAGGACTGAAAGCAGGCAGGCCACTGGCCGCGCTGGGTCTCACGGCGCGCGGCACGTCCGCCGCCCCGACCCTGGCCTCCGAGACCAAGGAGAGCCAAGCGCACGCACGCGACGGGAGCACGGGTCCGCGCGCGTCGAGTCACGTGACCAACGCCCCGTTCGATCCCACGGCGGAACCGGCCGAGCTGACCTTGGCCGACTGCGCGTCAGGCGCCGCCGCAGGCCCGGTCTACGCTCCCGACCGGTTCGACATCTGTGAGACTGCCGTCCTCGGGGCCCGCGAGCTCGAGGAGCCGGGCGACATCGTCCAGGGTGTGGCGGAGTTCACGGACACCCTCATCGGGGGCGCGGGATTCGGTGACCAAGCGGACCGGGCACTGGCGTTTCAGGAGTACATCTCGAACGTCAGCGCATTCCCCGTCGGGCCGGCCTGGAATCCGGCGATCTTCTTCGACTCGGAATCGTTCTGCACCGCGGTGCTGGGAAGCGGAGCCTGCCGGTCCCGCACGGACTTCCACGTCGGTCTGCTGACGGACTGGCTCGCCAACGGCGGGGACTCGTGGCAGTTCGCGCTGACCGTGCCGCCAGGCGGTGGCGTCGGGCGCGACGACATCATCAAGGAGGTCCTCAACGAGGGCTTCAACGTGGTCTTCCCACCCCCCTTCGATGCCAGGAACCCGATCGTCAAGATGCCGGACCTCAACGTGCGCTGGGACGACGCCTCCTATGTCAAGAACGGCTACGGCGGGGACGGAGCAGCGATCTTCGACTACATCCCGCCGCTGATCTACAACATGCACGGGCAGGGCACGGACGAGGTCGCCGCCCACATCGCCGACGCGTTGCTCTACCCGGACCAGACGGTGCCGGCCGAGCCGCCGGGAGTGACCAAGGTGCTCCCCGGCTTCATCGACAATCCACTGCACCGCCTGTACCGCAGGTACAGCCCGCCGACCAGCGTGCTGCGCTACGACCGCAACGGCAGGATCGCCCGCGGCACGTGCGGGGCCCGCAACGGCCTGGACTGCGATGAGTTCCCGATGGCCTCCACGTACGAGGGAGCGGCGAAGGCCGAGTACGAGCCGTACTCGGACCCGAACGCGTACTCGGTCAGGCTCGTCGACCCGGAGCAGAACAGGACCGCCGGGGGGATAGCCAAGCTCTTCTACCGCTACTACCGAGTCCTCGATCCGGGGTACGACGCGAACTACCACCCGCAGAACTGGGACGCCTTCTACGTGGAGATCCTCAGCTGAGAGCAGGGCAGTCGCTGGGGGTCGGAGGGGCAGTCAGCAGCGCAGACCGACGATGCCCCAGCCGCGGCGCTCTGCCTCCGTGACCACCTCTCCCCAGTCGGCGAGGAGGTCGGCAAACGCGTCGAAGGTGTTGATCCATCCGTCGGTATCTGCGGCGTGCCGGCCGAACGGCTTGCGCAGAAGCTCCAGTCGGGGCTCCGCATGCCGCCACCAAGCGGCGATCAGCGGCACCTGGTCAGGCGGACGCCACAGCAACAGGTCTGCCTCCCAGGTGCACAGCCGCTCCGGAAGCTCCGAACCGACCCCGGCGGTGCCCTCCAGGCCGTGCCAGAACAGCGCATCGCTGAACAGGTCCAGCGCCCGGCGCACCGTCGGCTCGACGAAGTCCCGCACGTGGTCCCAGCGGTGGCCGGCCCAGAAGTGCGGCTTGTACGAGCCGAGCGCGTGCCGGAAGGCATACCTGCCGTACCACTGCTCATCCGGCTGCGCGGGCCACGACCACCCATGTTCGGGCCGGTCGCTGCTGTACGCCGCTCCGAAGGCGGCATCGATCAGCAGTTCTTCCCTGGCACCGGGCGCTGCCGCCTCCACCCGCGGCCAGTCCACGATCAGTGTCACCATCCCCATACCCATCACAGCAGCCTAGGACAGGGAGGCCGGTGGTGATCAAGTGAGGCCAAGGCAGCTGCTCCCCGCTACCGGCGGTTCGCCACCGAGCCGTCGCTCGGAGAGCGGGGACGTCCCTCCCCGCGGGAGGCCACCACGCGAGACACTGCCTGCCATGACTGACTGGGCCATCACCACACCCGGGCCATACGACCGGCAAGCGGTCACGGAGGCCGTCGACCTCTTCGAGACCGTGCTGGGCCACGGCGTCCACACCGTCGACGGGGTTCTCGAGGGGCTGCGCACCCGTGATCAGTGACAAGTAGGGAACCCGCGCTCCACCTCGCCCAGGCCTCCCCGGGCCGCCCTGCCCGGCCTGTTCCACGTCCGGCGCCACGACCGCGCGCTCGGCCGGGGCGAGCAGGCAGGGTCGTGAAGGCGACGGGTCCCCCGTGGCTGTTCAGAAGAGTCGCCAGTGACCTTCGGAGACGATCTCGACGACTCCGTCGACGACCTTGAGGGCGGTTTCGTCGTCGATGGCGTAGGCCGGGTTCGGGAGGGTGGCCGCCCAGCGTTCGGCGTCGGCCATGGTGTTCTCCGGCAGGGCGGGGTGGTCCAGGTGGGGGAAGAGGGAGAAGTCGACGAGGCCGAGGGTCTCGTCGTTGCCGGTGGGCGACTTCCATTCGACGAAGTCCTCGCCGATGCGGGGCGTCATCACCATGCTGCCGGCGCTCAGCCCGACCCATACCTTCTCGTGCAGGGAGGGGAGCAACTCCGCCAGGCCGGACTGGCGCATCCAGTGGCACAGGTACAGCGCGTCACCGCCGTTGGCGAGCAGGACGTCGGCCTGCTGGACCCAGGGCAGCCAGCGTTGCGTGCCGATGCTGGGCAGGGCGGTGAGTTCCAGGACGCCCATGGATCGCCAGCCGAGCTCGCACATCGGGGTGGTGGACTGCCCGGTGATGAAGCGCCAGGCTCCGGCCGGGCTCCCCATGGGGTGTCCGTAGCCGGCGGTGGGGATGCACAGGGCGTCGGCTTCCTCGATGGGCTTGCCGAGGAGGTCGACCAGGGCCTGCCGGATGCTGGGGTTCTTCACTCCGGCGGAGGTGAGGAGCAGTTTCACGATGCCTCCAGCGCAGGGGTGATCGTCCCTGCGGACATGGTGCCGGATCCCGCCGTGGCAGGGCGGACAGCCGGGGGCGGTCTGGGCGTTCGCAGTGTGGCACACCGGTGTGACGGTCCTCGCGGTGGTCACGTCGATCGCCGGCCGCCGCCGGTTGAACCTGCACCGGACGTACCGGGCCATCGGTGACCAGGACGTGAAGGCCGTCGCGGCCGTCCTGTCCGCTGGATGCATGATCCGAGGTGAGCGGGCGTCACATGGCGATCGGTGTGCGCGGCGGACCCGCGCGTGCCCTTCCCGCTGTGCGGACGCGGCCACCCGGCCCGGCTCCGCCGGCACCGGTCACGAGGCCGCTCGGACGCTCCATCACGAAGTGGCGTCCGTTGCCATTGTGATGGTGCGTCAGGGAGGGGACGGCCGCCCCGCTGCCGCTGGGTCGCCGCGGACGGCGCCCAGTTCCAGCACACCGCCTACCACCAGACCGGTGCCACCACGAACTACCAGACCACCGGCGACGACGACTGACCACCGGGACCAGCGCCCCGGGGCCGTGCGCAGACCCGCCATGGCCTCGGGGTGGTGAGGACGAAGACGAGAAGGGGAAACAGTGACGACGTCCGAGGACAGGTACTGCCCGTCCTGCGTTCTTGGCGGCTACCGACTTCGGCGTGGTGGGCTCCCAGGGCTGTCACGCCGTCTACGAGGGCGAGGACGAGGACAGCCGGCCCGTCGCGATCCGCGCCGTGTGCCTGGACGCCGAGCAGCAGCTGCACCGGCGCCTGGAGACCGAACTTGCCTCGCTGGCCCACCTGTCGGGCACCGGGCCGGCACCTGCCGTGCTGGCGAACGGGCAGGACGACAAGCTGCGCTACCTGGTCACCCAGTGGCTTCCCGGGCAGACCTGGCGGGCGCACCGCAAGGAGCACGACGCCCGCCAGGCCCACCGCCTCCTGCCGGCCGCCGCCTTCGCCCTGGCCGCCCTGCACCGCTGCCGCCCCTCGACGGCCCGGCCGCCCGGCACTGGCCGGCCCTGTCCCGGACCCTGGCCACCGCACTGTCGTGGGCCCCGAAGGACCGTTACCCCGACATTGCCTCCTTCGCCCACGCCCTAGGCGAGGCCACCACTCCCACCGACTGCCGCACACCGGCAGGTGACAGCGGCCCACGCTGACGCCGACGGCGAGGTCCCGCAGGGACGGAGCGGGAAGCAGGTCGGCGTCGGGGGCGGACCGCGAAGCGGGGGAGCAGGGGAGAGGGGTGGGGCTGCTCGCAGGCCAGGAAGCGCATCGCGGCCGTGCACAGCCCACATCCAGCGGCAGGGTTGTGTCAGCGAGCCTCGACGCGCATGAGCAGTTGGGGCGGTTGGGTGGTCAGGGGGGTGAGTCCCCAGCGGTCGGCAATGGTGGCGAGGACGAGGGTGGCCTGGGTCCTCGCGTACCGGTCGCCGATGCATTTGCGGGCGCCGGCACCGCGGCGACGCCGAGTAACTACAACACCGCCGCTTGGGCCAACGCCTACAACACCAGCGGTTCGGTGAGCCTGAACACCAGCGGAGTGGCGATCGGCAGCTACGACGTCTGGCTGCTCGCGCGGACAGCGTCCAACGGCGCCTACGACACCCTGGCCGGCCCAGTGCCGCTGGTCGCGGCGGCCCAGACCGGCACGGTGAGCCTGCCCGTGATGAGCGTCTCGCCGCGGGGGGCCGGAGCAGTGGGTCCCGGCGGTGCCGCCACCCTGCGCCGTCGCCGCCAGGCGGAGATCAACGGACTCCAGCCTTCCTCGTCGTACCTGACGGGCTCCGGCAGGCACGAACAGCGCGAAATCACCACCCCCGACTCACTGGCCTCGACCACCGCACCCCATCCGCCGCACCTGACCACCCGTCCGGCGAACACTGCGAATCCACGGGTTGTTCTTGTCACTGGGTGGTTGGTCGGTGCGCTCCGCAGCGGGTGGCTTCGTCCAACTCGGCGAGAGCGAGGGGTCGTCCGGCAGGCAACCGGCTACTGGGCCGCGCCCGCCGGTGCTTCCGCCCCCTGGTCCATCCCCGAGTCCGTCCACGGGTCCGTGCCGGTTATCGTCACCGTCCCCGCTTCAGTGCCCGTCCTCGCCCCCGTCGCCGGTGGCGGGCTGGCGGGCGGGGCGGACGGGGCAGTCTGGGCGGCGGTGCCCGCGACCCAGCCCGGCAGGTTCGGCAGGACCGCTTCGGCGATCCGGTAGAGGCTGGCCTCGTCCGGCGGCGCGGTGTCCTGGCGCCAGATCGCGAGTTCGTAGGAACCGCCGTGCCCGTCCGGGTGCTTGCCGATCACCAGGTTGTCTGCGACCCCGTTGGGCGCGCGCGAGGACGAACCGCCGCCGAGCGAGAAACTGATGCCGATGGTGTCCATCTGGTAGGTGGTGCTGAGGTGGCCGCGCACCGAGCTGCGGTGGTGCGCCGCGGAGCCGAGGATCTCGGCGTCGGTCACGTCCATGTCGTCGTCGTCCGTGAGGCGCAGGGAGATCTGGCCGATCTGGAGCTCCGCGCTCTTGTCGACCTCCTTGGTGCCGTCCGAGTTGGTCCAGTGCGCGCCGGGTCCAGCCTCCGTGACCCGGTCCATCGGTGATCCGACGAGGGCCGGCAGATCGGGGCGGTTCAACGCGGCGCACAGCACCGGGTACTCGGGCGAGTCGTCGGCCGCCGGGGCCTTGCAGGCGGCAGCGGCGGCGGGCTTCTTCGCGGCCTGCTCGTGGTGCTGGAGCACCAGCAGCCCGCCGAACAGCACGGCGCCCATCGCCAGGGCCGCCACCACCTGGACACCCACCCGCATGTTCTCTTCGGTGCCCGTGCCCTGCTCCCCGCCCTGCGCACCGTCGGGATGTGCCGACAGCCCCGTACCCTCGTGATCAGTCACGGGCGGGACACTATCCGACGACAAGTTCGGATGCATAGGAGTTATCAGGGCGCCGCCGCCCGTCCGGTCAGCGGATTCCGGCGTCGGGATGTAGGGCATCCCATTCCTGGCGTGCCCGTGCGATCGCATCGCGCTGTTCTGCCGACCAGTCGGCGAGGGCTCTCACCAGATGTGTGAGGCTGTGGCCCATCGTGGTGAGCTCATACTCGACTTGCGGGGGCACCGTCGGGTGCACGGTCCGGCTGATCAGTCCGTCGCGTTCCAGCCGGCGCACGGTGAGCGTGAGCATCCGCTGCGAGATACCGGGTACGGCGCGTTGGAGTTGGCGGAAACGGCGGACGCCCTGGGCCAGTTCGACGATGACCAGGACCGACCATTTGTCGCCGATCCGGTCGAGCACGTCGCGGATCCCGCAGTCCTCGTGCTCGTCGCCGCAACTGACGACAGGCGAGGTGGTTACCGCTGTGTGCCCTGCTGACATGGAAGTGCCTCCTTACGCCCTCCGGCGCAAACCCGCAGGATGATCCCGGTTACCGAAGAGAACCTACCGGAACGGGAAGACCCTGATGATCCTGGTTACTGGCGCCACCGGCGCCCTGGGCACGCTGATCGCCGAGCGGCTGGCCGACTGTGACGACACTGTCCTTGGAACGCGCGATCCTCGGCGGCTCCAAGCCAAACTGCCCGTACGTCGCATCGACTTCGACGACCCCGCCACTCTCATCAAGGGCTTCGAGGGCGTGGACGTGCTGCTGCTGATCTCCGCAGGCTACGGCGAGGACGACACCGTCATAGCCCGGCACGGCGCCGCCATCGACGCTGCCGAGGAGGCCGGCGTGGGGCATGTCGTCTACACGAGTCTGACCGCCGACGGCGATCACCTCGCCTACGCCCTGCCACACCGCTGGACCGAGCGTCGACTCCAACAGAGCACCATGGGCTGGACGATCCTGCGCAACGGTCTCTATGCGGAGTTGCTGGCTGGACTCGCGGCGCCGTCGGCAGACGGGCGGATCACGGCCCCGCTCGGCGAGGGCCGCCTGGCAGCCGTTGCCCGCGCGGACCTGGCTGACGCCGCGGTACGTGTGACGGTTGAGGCCCCCGCTCATGCGGGGCGCATCTACGAACTCGTCGGCGAACAGGCCATCGGCGGTGCCGACCTGGCCCGCGCGCACGGGCCGCACGTCACCTACGAGCCGCAGACACTCGCCCAGGCCCGTGCACACATCGCCGCTTCCGGCGCCGAGTTGTTCCAGGTGCCGATGCTGGTGAGCACCTACTCCGCCATCGCCGCCGGATTCATGTCCCGCACCGGCGGTGACCTGCGGCAACTGCTGGGTCACGCACCCCGCTCCCCGCTCGCCGCCGTCCTCGCGTAGCCCCTGGAGCAGCGACGGCCGGCAGCGTCCGTGACCGCACCGGCCCGCGCGGTACTCCGGCACGGCGACTTCACCAGCCGGGACGACCTGATCGAGAAGATGGACGCCTGGATGATCCAGCGGAGCGGAACGTCCCCGCCCGTTCCGCTGGACCCACCAGGGCACTCCGCTGTCACTCGAGGAGGCGGCCTGACCCCTCCACGAACTCTGCGGGGTGGCACTAGCGCTGTTTCAGGGCGATCCACCGCCCGGGACGGGCCAGTGCCATCAGCATGAGGGGCCAGACGGGCTGGGAGTGGCAGTGGAACTCGACAACGGACCCGTCTGTCGCGGTGAACGTGCGTACGGGACTGCGGCGCCTGCCGGTCGAGGTCAACCGGAGGGTGTGCGGGCCGGACGGCAGCCGGGTCTCGAAGACCTCGTCCGGCGCGATGCGCCCGACCTCCTGATCGTCGAGCAGGACCGACCAGGAGGTGTGGCGGTCCTGGACCGCCACCGTCGCCCCCGGCATCGAGCGCTCAATGCGCAGTGTCGTGGTCATCGTCTCCGCCTTTCACGGGGGTGCACATCCGTCCGTCCGACACCTACCGGCCCGGCCGAGGGCGCACCGGCGCCAACCCGGCGGACCTGTGCGGCCAGAGCACTAGAAGAGGTAGGCCGCCGATGTGCCCAGCCCGCGGGGCTTCGTGAGCGCTCCGAAGGTTGTCCGGCCGAAGCGGCCGGTCAGTTCGTGCCACCGGTACGAACCGGCCAGCGCCTCCTGCAGGGCTCCGACGAATTCCACCGCCTCGGGCGGTACGGCCCCGGGGGCCTCGGCGAGGGTGTCCACCCTGGCGGTCAACAGGGCGTTGACGACGTCCTCGGCGCCGCGCCGGTCGCTTCCGAGGACCTTGCGGGCCACCTCCACACCGTTGTTGCCGACCGTGCCCTCGTCGACCTCCCGGTCGTAGGACACGATGTCGTTGTGCAGGCTGACGCCGTCCACGAACGCGTCCAGGGCGGTGCGGAACTCGCGGCGGCCGTGGACGTGCTGCGGGAGCTCGCCGATCGTGTGTTCCATCAACACGGCGGTGAACTGCAGACCACCGAAGTCGCGGCGGGCCCCGAGGTATTCGATCAGGTCGGTCACGGCGTGGTCGACGTGGTCGAGCTCCCAGAGCACTCCGTCCAGGAAGCGCCGCACGCTGCTGACGAACCGGTCGCGCCAGGGCAGGGTCATGGTCGCGGCGGTGCCGGTCCACAGGTCGGCGAAGGCCCGCTCCACCGGATTGTTCGGGACGAGCGGCCGAGGGAGGCCGTCCAGCGGCAGGAACTGCATCAGCCGTTCCACCTGGGCCCCGGCCGACGCCTGGTCGTGATCGCGACGGAAGAGCGGCAGGAACAAGTCGTCAACGAACCACAGTGCGACGTGCCAGTCCGTGATGAGCTCCAACTCGCGGGCGTCGGCATCCGGGTGGGTCAGGGCGATGAACAGCGGGAAGTCCGCCCGGCTGAACGTGTCCTCGCTCCACCGTTCCGGCCACTCCAGGTACTCCTCGTCGAACATGCCCATCCGCCCCGCCCACTCCTTGGCACGTACGCGGGCCTGATCGACGTTCGGGTTGAGCCGGGACTGGAACGGCATGTGGAACCGCGGCTGCGCAGGAAATCCCATGATCGGCAGTTTCCCGCTCCGGCGCCCGCTGCGGGACCCGATCATGCCGCAGTCACCCGAAAGCGTTGAGTTGCACGCCGCACCGCAACCACCGGCCGACGGTGCTCTTCAGTGCCACGCCCGGGCCCGAGCCGACTTGGCTCAGCCCAGTGCGTCCATCAGGGAGGTGAGATAGGCATCCAGCCGCTCTTCCACGGCTCGTGTCGTCAGCTCGGTCCGTCCTGCCGCCCGCCATGGCTGCGCCAGCCACTGCACTTCCTCCGAGAACGCCAGTGGCTCCCGCACCTGCCAGTACAGCCGCTCGTCCACGGCCGCGGCCAGCATCCCGCCGGCCTCCTGGTATGCCTCGGTGAAGCGCAGGCCCCACACCGGGCCGTGCAACAGAGCGAGATTGGTGGCGCAGTGCGCCACGTCCAGGTCCGCCGGGCCCCAGGAGGCCGCCGCCCAGTCGACGACGCCGGTGATCCGGGCCCCGGCGGCACCGGCCGGGTCCTCGGGCGGCAGGTCGAACAGCACGTTGCCGGGCTGGAAGTCCCGGTGCAGGAACCGCCCTTCGTAGCTCGGTGCGGGGTTGCGGATCACGTCGATCGCGGCGGCCCAGGCCGCGGCGTCGGCGCCGTCGGGGGTCACGACCGTGTCGGCGGTCGTCAGCGCCACGTACTCCCGGGGTCGGACGGCCGGCCGCACCGCGTGGACCGCCACGAGTTGACGGGCCAACAGCGGCAGGCGCGCCTCCAGCCCCTCGTCGTCGAGGACCGTCCGGCCCGGCAGGTGGGTCATGAGGAGCGAAGGGTACTCGCAGTGTTCGGAGGTCGGATCGACGGCGACGAGTCCGGGAGCCGGCACGCCGGTGCCGGTGAGCGCGGTCAGGGCGTCGGCCTCCCTATGCAGGAGCTCCTCGGCCGGCCCCTGCCGGGGCGCGTCGACGAAGGAGCGCAGCACCAGGTGCCGGGTGCTTCCGTCCCGCGTGCTGATGGTCAGCCTCCGCATCTCGGCGGTGGCGCCACCGTGCAATGCCTCGGATCCGACGATCCGCTCGCCGGCCTCCAGGTGCCGGCGCGCCCAGGCCAGTGTCAACGGTCGGACGGTCGCCGCCTCGTCATGGTTGGTCACCGTGCCACCTCATCATCCGGACGGCGGCACGCGCGAACCCTTTCGGACCGGTCCACCGGGTCCGCTTGTTCGAAGGTGCTGGATCAATCACAAGCCGACCCCCCGGCCAGGTCCGTGCTCGCCTGCGAACACGGGTCAGCTGATCGTCCACTGCTGCTGCGGCGAGTTGATGCTCACCTGCTGCGTGAGCGCGGCCCCGTTGGCGCTCGAAGCGGCGGTGAGCATCAACCCGCTGCACACCGAGGAGACGAGGTAGGAGCCGTTCGACAGCGGCGTGAGGGTCCAGAGCTGGTTGGTGTTGCCGTTCACGGCCCAGGTGTCGAGCTGGGTGCCGGCGTGGGGGCTGCTGCCGGGGACCTCGAGGGCCAGGCCGCCGGAGATCAGGGTGTGGGTGCTGCTCAGGAGGGGGTGGCGAACCGCTGGGTGGCGGCTGGGGTCGAACCGGTCGTGACGGTGGCGTGGGGCGCGCCCGCCGCGCCCACCGCGCCCGCCGTGGCGACCGAGGCGGTGGTGGTCAGACCGGCGGCGGCGGTCAGGGCGAGGGCCGTGGCGGCAAGCGTGCCGAGGAGTTTACGCATTCGAGTGGCTGACACAGAGACTCCTTCGTCGGTGTCCGGGTGCGCCGGGCGGGCGGCGAGCCGGAGGGCGCGGGGGGCCTCGCCATCGGCAACAGAGCTTCGTGTTCGGCCCGTTCGGCTGCTGAAGAGCACATCATCGAGCCGGTCGAGGCACCAGGAAGAAGGACGGGACGAACCACGGGAAGAACCCGCGTCCGACCGGACGAACCGGCGGGATCAGTCACCCATGCCGAGGATGCACCAGAGTTGACGCTGCATCAGCTATCAGGTAGCCGTTCCCGCCACGACGACGGACGCGCACGGTAGGGCAGCCGCAGGCGGGGTCGCCCACCATCCTGCTGAAGGGGAGGGTTCGGGGCCCGACACTCCTGCTCTTCCGGGTGCGGGACGTGTTGTGGTGTCCGAACACCAGGGGAGGGTGTGTTGGTCGAACAGTCGAACAACGGAGTTCGCGCTGGGCCGGTGCGGCGGTGGACCGGTGAGGGGGTTCGGCGAGATCCTGCGTGAGGGCCGCCGGTCGGCCGGGCTGACCCAGGAGGAGCTCGCCGAGGCGGCCGGCCTGTCCGCCCGGTCGGTCAGGGACCTCGAGCGGGGCCGACGCGGGCGCCCGCAGCGCCGCACGGTGGAGCAGTTGGTGTCGGCGCTGGGGCTGGCGGGGACCGGCGCCGCGGGGCTGCTGGCGGCCGCACGCCCCGGTCGGCCGGCGGACCCGCCGTCGGTGCGCTGACTGGAGTACCTGGCCCGGCGGGTGCGCGGCCTGCCGCTGCTGGTGCTGCTGGCCGCGCGCCCGGACAGCGGGACGCAGGTCGAGCCGCTGCTGGAGCAGCTTGCCGCGCAGTCGCACTGCCGGCCCGTCGAGCTACCGCCCCTCGCCGCCGACAGTGTGGCCTCGCTGGTGCGGACCAGGCTGGGGGAGGAGTCCGACCCGCGGTTCGCCGCCGCCTGCGCCGAAGCGACCCGGGGCAATCCGCTGCTCCTGCGCGAGCTGCTGCGAACACTGGCCGACCACGGGGTCAGGCCGGCCGGCGATCAGGCGCCCGTGGTGGAGGAGTTCCGGGGCCGGATCCTGGCGGGCACCGTGATCAAGCGCCTGGCGGGGGAGCCGGAGCCGGTCGGCGCGCTGGTCCGCGCCCTGGTGGTGCTGGGGGACGGCGCCGACTGCCGGGGCGCGGCCGAGCTCGCGGGGCTGGCAGCGGCGAGCGCCCGGGAGACCGGCCGCCGATTACAGCGGATCGGGGTGCTGGCGTCCGGTGGAACGGCGCGGTTCGAGCACCCCTGGTCCGCGCCGCGATCGCCGAAGCCCTGGTGCGGCCCGTGGAGTCGGCCGACGGACATGCCCGGGCGGCCGAACTGCTCCGGCGCGAGGGGGCGGCCGAAGCCGAGGTGGCGGCCCACCTGCTGCTGGCCGAACCGAACGGTGAGTCCTGGCGGGTGGACGTCCTGCGCCAGGCGGCGCGGGCAACCCGCGGCCGAGGGGCACCCGAGGTCACCGTGACCTATCTGCGCCGCGCCCTGCGCGAACCGATGACGGTCGAGGAACGCGGCCCGCTGCTGCTGGAGCTGGGCGCGGACGAGTTGCAGGTCGACGTCGGTGCGGCCCGGCACGGCCTGGCGCAGGCCGCGGAGGCGCTGACCGACCCGTACTCCCGGGCCCAGGCGGCCCACCTGCTCGCCCGCGCACTGTTCCTCGGGCAGCGGCGCGAGGACGCCGTCGACGTGTTCGCCCGCGCGGTGGAGGACCTGCGGGAGGCGGAGGACGGCAGCGGGACCGCCCGCGAGGTGTCGTGGCACCTGCAGGCCCAGATGCTGCTGACCGGCTACGACCAGCTGTCCACCCTCCCCGCCACCCGGCCGTGGGCCCGACGACTGCGGGAGCACGCACTGGGCCGGCGACACCCCCGGGGAGTGCGCGGTGCTCGCCGCGCTGTCCGTCTCGGCCCTCAGCGGCGACGCCGACGCCGCCGTCGTCGATGGCCTCGTCGACCGGGCGCTGCGCGGCGGTCTGGCGGGCACGGACGAGTCGCAGATGCTGCTGAGCCTGGCAAGGGGCTGGCCTTCGTGGCCACGGACCGGCTCGAGGACGCGGCGGCGCGGTTCGACCGGATCGCCGATGTGGCCGGGCGCTGGGGCTCCTTCCTGGAGATGTTGGCGGCGCTGACCTGGCAGGTGTCGGGCCCGGCGCAGCCTCACCCGGGCACTGGACCTCGCGCAGGCCTGCGGCAGCGTCCTGCTGGCCGGCCGGGCGCGTCGGGCGTTGACCGGGTTGGGCGTGCGCCCCCGCCCGGTGCCACCGCCCGCGCCCAGCCTGTCGATGACCGAGCACCGCGTGCTGGCGCTGGTCGGGGCCGGCCACAGCGACCGGCAGATCGCCCAGGCCCTGCTGCTCACCCCGCAGGATGTGACCGTCCTGCTCGGCCGGGCGGCCCGCACCCTCGGCGCGACCGACCTGGCCGACCTGGCCGACCTGGCCGGCCGGGCGCGGGGCCTCGCGCCCGCGAGCCCGCCGTGACCGCGCGACGACGGCCACCTCGCCCCGGCTGAGCCTGGGCGCGCGCGGTCTGACAACACGACCGCCTCAGGGGGCGCGCGCCGCCTGCCGCGCGCTCGTCGAAAACCTGGCTCGCTCCTGGCGTGGTTCGGAAACGTACCGGCTTGGCTGGAGGGTCGTTGGTCTGTCAACGCGTGAGACGGCTCACGCGTGCGCGCCGGCCGCCCGGGACGGTCGGCCGGCGTGGGTCCTTCGCATCAGGAGCCGACCGGTGTTTGATCTCGACCGCCGCACTTCGCAGTCGCAGGAAGCCTCACGCGCCGACCTAAGCGTTGACGCACTCGACTTCCTGACACAGTACGGCCTGCACCCCGCCCCCGAGACGTACTTGGCGCACGGGTACGTGGACCTGTGCCTCATGGCGTGGCCGACCGCCGGCGGCTTCCCGCTGCGCCTGGCCATGCGGTGGGCGCTGTGGACGTGGACGACCGACGACCTGTTGGACGGTGACCTTCGTACCGCCCCGCCGGAGGTGATCGAGCGACTCACCCGGTCGCTCCTGTGCGTCGGCGCTGACGGCGTCGAGCCCGCACCCGACGACCATCCCGTCGTCCATGCACTCGCGGGGCTGATCCGGCAGACCCGCATGACCATGCCCGACTTCTGGTGGCAGCGCTACCGCGAGCAGCTGGACGCCTGGATCGTGGCGGCGCGCGACAAGCTGGTGCACTACCTGCAGCCGGGGCGGACACCCACGCTGCGCGAGTACCTGATGCTCCGTCCGGCCGACGGCGGGATGCTGCTGGCCGCCATGTGGTGCGAACTCGCCGACCAGTGCATCACGCCGCACTGGACCGACCCCATGGTGCGCGACCTCCTCGATGCCTTCTCGACCTGCGGGATCCTCGCGAACGACCTTGCGGGCGGCAGCGGCGAAGGCGAGACCTTCAACGCCGTGGCCGCCCGGATGGCTGATGGCGACCTGTCCGAAGCGCAGGCGCGCCGGGACGTGAGTGAACGGCTGGAGGCGGAGGAACGGCGCTTCCGGTGGCTGTACCAGGCAGTCAGGCGCGGCTTCCCCGCCGGACCACCCCCTGCAGTCGCGACCACCACCAGCCCCCCGGGAGACCTGGTCCTGGACACCCACCGCTTCGTGCTCCTCCTCGATCAGTTCCGCGTGGCCCTGAGCGCATGGACGGACTCCAGCGCCCGGTACCCGGTGCCCGGCGCCCCGCGCCCGGTGCGCCGCGCCCTGCACAACGTCCTGATCTCCCCAGCCCTCCGCACGTGGCGGGCGGTGGGGCTGTGCTCCTGGCGGACACGGTTGAACGGTGATGCGTCGCTCTGAGAGTCCGCAGCGTGTCACCACGCCACCAGCACCTGCCGGGGCTCGCCCCACCTCGCTCGCCCGCCGCCCTTACTCCTCGACCGACCCGGACGCGGCCGCCACCACAACCGGACCTGACGTCCTCCCAGCTCGCTGAACGCCCTTGAGGGCCCTGATGTGAAGCCCATCGATCGCGGCATCGTCCACGTCCAGGATGCTTGTCGCCCGTAGCTCGCCAAGAAGAACCTCGTGCAGCCGGGGCCGGACCCGGCGTCGGTCCAGTCCCGCAGCCGACGCCGGGCGGTCACCCCCGAGTCGTTGTCACCTGGCCGGGGTCGTCCATCGCCCCGGCAACACATGATCGGTCAGGCTCGAACGGCAGTGATGGTCTGCGGACGGTGACCCTGCGTGGAGATGAGGGTGAGGGTGCGGGTCTTGCCGTTGTACTTGGCCTGCACGTCGCTGAGCCGGCTCCCGTAGGTCCAGGTGAGGTGCGCCGACGCGTCGCCGGAGACGGTCGCCGGGACGCTGGCCGCGGTGGCCCCACTGACATCCGGGTCATCGGTGGCCTGCGGGTTGTCGATGGTGATGGTCAGCGTCTGCCCGGACAGCGCCCACGTGCCGGAGCTGTCCTGGGGGGACGACTGCTCCTGCTGGTCCTGGATGTCGGCGAAGTGGCCTTTCCAGGTGCCGGATTCGGTGATGGTGAGGGTCACGGTGGTCCAGTGGGCGCCGGGCGTGGACACATTCCAGGTGCCGGCGGCGAACTTGCCCAACGCCACCGCGCCGAGCCCGCCGCTGCCGCTGCAGGCGGCCAGCGCCGCGGTGAAGGCGGAGGCGCCGAGGAGCCGCAGTGCGGTGCGGCGGGGAAGGACGGAGGTTGCAGTGCGCCAAGTATCGAGCGGTCCCACTGGCATGGCTCCTCGTTCAGAGTGCGGAACAGGCGCTCGCGCGCGTCCTCGCCCCCGTCACCAGAACGCCGCGGACGGCTCCGCCGGGAGCCGGTGTCGAGCGGGTGGTGAAGAACCTACCTGTGTACTGGGTCAGTTGGCAGCCGTTCCGCGTAACCAGCGGCGCTTCGGCGCCCGGCGGAGCTGAGCGCGCCCAGCGCGGCCCGGGCCCACTCGAGGTCGTCGAGGGCCGCTACTGCCGCACCGTCGGCCTGCCGCAGGTGCTGCTCGACGTCCGCGGCGACCTGGTCGGTCTGCAGGGTGGCAGAGCGCGACTCGTCGCCCTCGACCGGCGTGTACACCGGCGTGTACCCGCCACCGTGGTTGGGAACCGGCGGTCGGTGGCGCCCGCCGAGCCGGTACGGGAACTCGTGCGGGCGGCAGAGCCGTTGTGACGGAGCGGCGGCGTGTGCTGCGGTGTCACTGGACACCGCGGCGTGCGGCAGGGGGAGAGGGAACTGATGCAGCGAGCCACGTTCGCGCGTTGGTCGAGCGCGGTGCTCGGGATGGCAGTGACGCTCACCGCGTGCGCTGAGGGCCTTCCGATGAAGCCGGCCGGAGCGAAGGTCACGGAGGCGCGCGCGAGCGCCGTCGAGCTGATGCTGGGCAACGCGCGCACCGGTGGAGCCCTGACACAGACCACGCTGATGGCGGTGATCATCAAGTACGGCGGCGGCTTCGTGACCTCCGTGTCCGCGAGCGGTACTCCGGGTACCGTCGACTCGGAGCTGCAGCTCGACGCCGTCCTCGGCCCCGGGACCGTCCGATCCACCGTGCAGGGCGAGACGATCCTGGGCCCGGCCGCGATGAGGTGCTACCGGTTCACTGCCGGCTACCAGGACCCCGCGGCCGGGTACCGGGCGATCAAGTGTCCGGCGGGACTGGGCGCGGACCAGGCCGCCCGGTTGGCCGCGCGGCAGTGGGCGGTGCAGGAGGTGGCGTCGCGGTACGGCATGGGAGGGCAGGGCGTGGCCCGTGCCCTGCCGCAGACCGTGGAACAAGCCGAGCAGCTGCTCGGTGTCGGCCCCACGGGGCAGTACCCGGCAGTCCTGCCTCCGTCGACCGCCTCTGCCCTGCCGCAGCCCCGCGTCACCTCCACCGTCACCGCCTCGCCGGTACCGACAGCCACGGCAAGTCCACAGCCGTTGACCGCGTCCGCTTTCGCGGAGTCGGCGGGCCTGGCGGCGCTGGCCGTGCCCCAGCCCGACGGGGGCTGCGTCTTTGTCCGGTTCGCCCCGGAACCTGCTGACGAGCCGCACCCGGGTGGCCTCGACACGAACGGATGGGCCGCCCCCGTCGACGCCGCATGCACTGGTTCGGCCGCGCTCGCGACCGCCGGGTACGCGACGATGGACCCGAATGCCGGAGGGTGACAGGAGACGGGGACGACCTCCGGCAGGGGCCGGTCCCGCATCGTCAGCAGGCCGGAGGTCAGCGCCGGGAACGTGCGCACCACCACGTGCCGGCGGTGCCCTTGCCTGCACCGGGGATGCGGGGGACGCACACTTTACCTCCGCCTCGCTGATGTCACTCCCCGCGCAGCGCTCGTGGACCACGTCCACGGCCATCTGCCTTCCCTTCACGAGCGGAGGAGGTGCGGGATCCGGCGGGGACCCGGCGGACGAAAGACTCCGATACGCGTGCTCGGGGCAACACTTCTGGGTGCCCGTCGCGCGGGTCCCCGGCGTCCTGCTGATTGACGGGCCCGAACGCGCGGAGTGGTCCCGACGTCAGCCGGACCCCGCAGCCCGATTTCCCGCCCCCGGGGCGACGGCGACCGACGTCCGGCTTGCTGATGGTGAATCGGTGGTCTGTTGTTGCTGAGGGAGCGGTGGGGTGCCATCTGGATGCAGTTCCCGATGGAATCGGCCGGCTTGGTTCCGGGTGGCGTCGAGTGCACTCGGGCGCGACAGCAGCCATGGTCGGCCCCCGGTGCGCCCTGGTCAGCGGGCTGGACCGGTGTCCTTGGGTAGGGCGGCCACCACGAGGGCGACGGCTTCCTCGGGGCTCGCGGTATGTGCGACGACGTCCCCCTTGTCTCGTACGACGCATCGCCCGTCAGGGAGTGGATCGATCGAATACCCGACCCGGACATACGGGAACCGGGCGCGTGTGGAGAACCAGAGCATGAAGTGGCTGGTGACCGGTGTCAGCCGACGCAGTTCCGGCTGGGCGTATGCCGCCTCCAGGAGCGCGAGGTTGCGGGGGCTGCGGTCCCAGGGCGAGAGGCGGAGGGAGTCGAGCGTGTGACACCAAGCCAGTTCGACTGCGTCGAGCGGCTCGCGCTCGTGGGCGACGGCCCAGTCCCCGTACTGGATGAACGGGGCGACTTCCCGGGTCTGTTCGAGGCCTGCACCGCCCATCCAGGCGGTCGCCGCCCTGACCACCGTGGTCAGCTCGGTGGCCACTCCGGTCGCGAGCCAAGCGCCTTGCCCGTGGCAGCGCACCCAGTAGCCGCGCTCCTCGCGCAGGACGAGTACGACCACGCGCCGGTCGTCGTTGCTGAACTCCGCACTACGCTCCCCCTTGTCCTCCGGCATGGGGAGGGAGAGGTCGAGCTGGGCGGCGGTGCGACACAAGGTGTCCGCGAGGCTGCTTCCGGTCTCTGGTCGGGTGTGGGGCACGGGGTCGGGGACCGGGTTCGCCGAGGAGGAGGTCATGGCCCCAGTCTGCCGGTGAACTGTCATGCCGACCCGGGTGTTGACGGGGCTCGCGAAAAACGGCCACCCCGTGCACGTGGATTGGTGCGGGGGCGTTCACAAGGCGGACCGTAACCCGATCCGCCGACACGGGCCGTGGGCGGCGCAGGGCCGTGCCGCGCCGCCCGAGTGCTGCTCCTACCCGGCGGGCCGGCCGACACCGGATCGCCCCCGCCCCCGCCCCCGGCCGCGCAGGGCCGCCCGTGGCCGGCCCTGCCCCTCCCCAACCTGGCCAGCCCGGCCGGGCGCAAGGCCCACCGGGTCGACACCACCCACATCACGGCTGCCGAGTAGCGGCCAGCCCGTTTCGGGCTCCTGACACGATGGCGAACCCCTCACGCAGGTACCCCGGCCATCGGACGCATGACCTGAGGCTGTGGCCCACCGTCCCTGGTCGGGCATCTCTGCTACAGGGACAGCTCTGAGCCGCTGCCGCTGCCACCGCTTCCGACTGCGCACCCCACTGCGCCCGGGTCTCCCCTCGTACCGCCGCCTGATCACTCCCGCAGGCCCGGGTGTTCGGCGAGCCGGCGCAGGCCGGTGGCGCCGAGCAGACCGGTGAGCGGGCGCAGCAGCCGGGCACCCGGGACGCGCAGGCCGCCGAGGGTGGCGAACCGGGTGCCCCCGCCCTCCGGGACGGCGGCCATCGCGCCCAGCACGAACCGGCTCTGCATCACGCACCAGCCCGGCCGGAGGACCACCTCGAAGTCGGCGCGCCGGCCGAACCGTCCGACCGCGTGGGCCGTGCGCCGCTCGGTGTCGGCGGAGGCGTCGTCTGTGTAGCGGAAGCTCAGCACGGTGGGCAGCAGGTTCGGCAGCTCGCCCTCCAGGTCGGAGGCGACTGCCCAGACCCGGTCCATCGGCGCCGGCAGCACGATCTCCCGGTAGCGCATCGCGCCCGGCACGGTGGCGGCCAGCACCCGTAGCCGGCGGACGGGGTCGAGCTCGGCGACCATCCAGTTCTCGGTCACGACTCCCACACCTTCCGAAAGCTCTGCCGGGCCCGGGCCAGTCGGGACCGCACGGTGCCGAGCGGGACGGACAGCATCGAGCTGGCCGTGTTCTCGTCCATCCCCACCACGTCGCGCAGCACCAGCACCGCGCGGTGTTCGGGCGTGAGGCGGGCCAGGGTGTCCTCGATGTCGGCGGCCAGCTGCGGGTCGCCGGCCGCGCGCAGCTCGGCGAGCGGCTCGGCGACGGTTCGCCCGGCCCGTTGGACGGCCCGGACCGCCTCGCGCACCGCGATGGTCCGGGCCCAGCCGAGCAGGGCGGCCGGCTCGCGCAGCTGGCGCAGCCCGCGCAGGATCACGATCAGCGCCTCCTGGGCCGCGTCCGGCCCGTCCTGTCGGGCGATCGGGCCGCAGATCCGCCCCACGTAGGGGGTCAGCCGCTCCATCAGCTCCGCCAGCGCCAGCGGGTCCCCGCGCTGGGCGGCCCGTACGAGAGCGGGGTCGATCCCCGGCTCACCCTGCACCACGACTGCCGTCACCCCCGCTCGACCCGGACCCCGGGCATTCTGCCAGCGCGTCCGAAGAGCTCGCGCGCCGCCTCGGCGATCGCCTCCGGGGCCTCCTGGGGCAGCAGGTGACCGCCCGGCACGACCCGGACGTCGATCCCCTCGACTTCCCGCGTCGGGCGGGTCACCGGGTCGCGGTCGCCGCAGAGCATCAGGGTCGGCACGGCCAGCCGCTGCCCGCGGTGCCGGCCGCTGGCCAGCGCAGGGATGTCGTGCAGCACGAACTGCCAGAGCCACTGCTCGGCGGCCCGGGACCGGGCGGGCGTGCGGACCCGCTGGACGAACTCCTCCAGCACCTCGGGCTCCCAGCAGGACGGATCGGCCGTCCAGTGCCGGAGCACGAAGCGGGTGAAGCCCGGCCAGTGCCGCAGCACCCGGCGGCCGATCCCCGGGTACTCCCAGAACGCCGTGTACCAGAACCGCCAGGCGTCCAGCGGCAGTTTGCGCTCGGCCCGGCGCCACGGGTGCGAGGTGTTCAGCGCCAGGTAGCCGGCCACCCGCTCGGGGGCGGCCAGGCAGAGCAGGAAGCCGAGCCAGCCGCCGCACTCGTGACCGATCAGCCGGACCGGTTCGCGCAGCTCCAGTGCGTCCAGTACGGCCAGCACGTCCGCCACCAGCTCGGAGCTGCGGTAGCCGGACCGGGGCGCCTCGGACCAGCCGCAGCCGCGCAGGTCCAGGCAGAGCACCCGGTGGTCGGTGGCGAGCAGCGGCAGCACCTTGTGCCAGGCGTACCAGTGCTGGGCGAAGCCGTGCAGCAGCAGCACCGGCGGAGCCTCGGCCGGACCGGCCTCGGCGACGTGGAAACTGACGCCGCGTGCGCTGACGTACCGGTGGCTGACGCCGGCCTGCTGCGGCATCGGGCGGTCCCCCATGGCTCTTCCTCCTCGTGAGCGAGCCCCCGTGCGGGCTCTCGGGAGGAAGAGGCGGGGGAGTCCGACTTCTATCCTGTGACCTGCATCACTTCGGCCTCCGGTCGGTCAGCCGAGCCTGGCCCCGCAGGCGAGCCGCCGGGACAACGCTCCACCGCCTACTCCCGCAGCCCACGCGATGAACCAGACGCCGACGTTGCGCACCTCCCGCCCCAGGAAGCTGCGGCCGCCCGGGTTGGCGAGGCGATGGTGCCGGCCGGATGCCGCGGACGTAGCCAGCCTGCAGGGCGGACGTGTGGCGAGGTGCCGCCGGACGGCGAAAGCAGCGTGCTCGGCCTGTCGCGGTGCGGGCCAGCCCGGCCGTCCGGTCCTGCGACGCCCCGCCCGGCATGGGGGCACCTGCGAACCGCGCTCGCTCCAGTACGGCCCTCGCCCGCTCCACCGCCGCCCTGGCCCGCCCGGCCTCATCCCTCGGCACCGGGGACGTCCGGGCCTGTGGTCGGATCGCGTCGCTACGACAGCCCGGCTGCCTCCACGGTTACCCGCCCGGTGGCAGCTGCACCGAGCTGAGCTCTCCCGCCTGATCCGCAAGAGTCCCGACGCCACGCGCCGCGCGTGCGCTCGGGCAGCCGCTGCCTCCCGAGGATGGCGGCGATCAGTGCGACGTGCCTTCGGCGCCGGCCTGTCGTGCGCACTGTCCGCAGTGACGCTGGAACGAGATCACCTCGGCGAGTAGACAGAGAATGCCGCCAGGGCGGCGAGGCCCACACCTGCGTCTCGAATCTGTTGGTTCACGCCTTGAAAGAGTGTGGTCAGGTAGCTTCGGTCCTCTGGCACAGCCTGCTGGCCGGCAACACGCGTCAATGTCGCGACGGCAGCGTTTTGGTTGGCCTGAGTGTTCCGCGCCTGAAGTGAACGGTTCAGGTCATCTGCCTGCTGATTGGTATCCACCACGACGAACCGTACGCGCGCTCCGTTGGGCCATCCCGTAGCTGCGGGGTTGTTGCCTGACAGGGCGTTGGAGATGGCAGCACCGAGCGAGCGGTTGCTCTCCCGATCGATCTCCCTCAGGCTGAGAACAGGAGATTCGCCGCCTTCCGCGAACATGGCCATGGGCCACTCGTCCACGTCATGCAGCGGGGGCACGCGGTTGTCGCGTCGGAACTGTCGAATCCGCGCGGTGGTCTGCTGGCGGCGTGTACGAGCATCGGCACTGGAGCGGTCGAGGGTCAGGATCGCGGTGTCCGGGTTGGCTTCGGTGGCGATGCGGATGTGTGCGGCGGCGGACCCGAACTCCTGAACGCTGATGATCAGCGTCACGTCCGCTTCGGTGGCATCTCTCTTGCGCAGCTCGATGCGAGGCTCGGTCTTGCTGTCCCCGCTGGTGAGGCTCTTGTAGATGTAGTCCTGGCCGGTGCGCTCCCGGAATTGCTGCGAGGCCCACAGGAAACATGACAGGGGACTGGTGTCAGGGTTGGTGTCCTGAATGTACCAGCAGACTCTCGGCTGGTCTTCAGCGCCGACCGGGCGCGGGGTTTTCCAGGTTTGCCGCTTGTCATTGGCGTCGCACTTCTGGGTCCCCACGGCAATGGTGGAGAATCCCCAGTACTTCCACCAGCCGTCACTGAGATCGTCCTGCGCCCTCAGGCATTCGTCTCTCCGGGACCCGGAAAGGCTTTTGATCCGAGTTCCGGAGAGGTCCCACTCCTGCTGGCTGGTGTTGCTACAAGGGAGATTACCGACGCCGTTGACCGATGACCAAAAGCCACCCAACGTCGCCGCATCCAGGCACAGCGGAGTGTCGGAGTACTGGTCCGGGTCCGCGACGATCTGTCCGTACTTCGTGACGAGCCACCGCTTGTTGTTGCCTCGCCAGGTGTCGGACCCACCACACGTCATGACGGTATTGACGACGGCACTATCTGATTTGTCGTACCCGTGATACAGGCATCGGTCCGAAAACCAGTCCCCACCCGGATTGTCAGCGTAGGCCCTGATGTCCCCATATCCGAGATTCAGATCGACGCCACGATCACCTACAGATGCTGCAGCGGCGGGAGCCCCAAGCATCGGAGCAAGGCAGAGAGCTGCCGCCCCCACGGTCAGGGCCTTGCGGAAAGAGAGGCGCCGCGTTTTCGGCATGACTGTGCTAGGGAACCGCATCTAACTTCCTCACCGGGGCGTGCCGAGACTGGAGTCGGCTGGCATCAACGGATGGCGATTTTGTATGGGTAGCCTACTTACTGTTCTCTTATCTGCTCGGTAGTGATCTGCCGGGTTCACCCGGTTGCCGTACGGATCTCGCAGATGCGAGGCAGACGCGGGCCGCACTCCGCCCTGCAGCGCTCTCCGAGCAAGGCGTTGTCAGTGGCGACCACCTCCGGCTTCAGAGCGGGGCCGGCGCCTACTTCGTCGTTTTTGGCAATGAAGTAGTGGTGGAGTCGCTGGGCAGGGCCGTGCGCTCTGTCAGTGGTGGTGCCGAAGGTCGGGCCAGGGGCCGCTGGTGTGAACCGACGGCGTGTCAGGCCGAGTGGATGCTGTGGCTCGGGCTGCGTGTTCCACAGTGGCCGAAAGAGCCCGTGGCCCGACTGGGCCGCGGGCTCGAGGCCCATTCCACCCGTGGGGCGGTGAGTCCGGCCTGCACACGAGCCCCAGCTGCAAGACCTCCCGCAGCACAGAAGGACAGCGATGGATCCCCACGCGGCTGCAGTCACCTCGAACGGCCCGACGCGCCGGACGGTGCTGCGGGGGCTGGCAGCCGGGGGGCTCGCTGCAGGCCTGAGCACCAGGTCGTCCTCGGCACTCGCAGCGGGCACGGCCGACGGATGGAAGGCGTTCGCCGGCCAGGTGCGCGCGGAGTTCGAGGCGATGGGCCTGGTCGGCGCGGCGGTGGCCGTGGTGAGCAGCGACCGCGTTCTGCTGACCTTGCCGCTCGGTGTCCGCAACCTCGCCGGCGGTGTACCGGTCACGCCCTCGACGCGGTTCCTGGTCGCCTCGACCACGAAGTCGATGTCCTCGCTGCTCGTCGCGACCTACGTCGACCAGGGCAGGCTGGCGTGGGACCAGCGGGTGATCGACGCCTGGCCGGGCTTCCGCGCCCCGACCGACGAGCTGACCCACACCCTGAAAGTCCGCGACCTGCTCGGCATGGCCAGCGGGATCGACGAACCGCCGGCCCTGTCCGGCCTGCACGAGGGCGACCCGACCGCCCCCCAACTGCTCCAGTCCCTCGTCAACCTCCCGGTGAAGGCCCCGCCGAACACCACCTTCATCTACAACAACACCGTGTTCTCCGCCGGCGGCTACCTGCCGCTGCTCCACTCCGGCATGTCCGGCGACAACCTCACCGGCCTGTTCGCCGACGACCTGCGGCAGCGGCTGTACGGGCCGGCCGGCATGACCGGAGCCGTGATCGCCGACGACCCACGCGGACTCGTCGCCGACTTCATGACCGGCTACGGACCCGACCTGACCGGAGCCAACACCCAACTCGCCTACGGACCCGTCGGCAGCTACGCCCCCGCAGGCGGCACCCTCGCTTCACTCGACGACATGGCCGCCTACGTCCGCATGCAGCTGCGCCAAGGCCTCTCCGTCACCGGCCACCGGGTGGTGTCGGTGCAGAACCTCGCCGAGTGCTGGAAGCCGCACATCCCGATCCCCGTCTCGCCCGAGCTCGATCCCGACGTCACAGCGTCCGGATACGCCATGGGCTGGATCCACAACCAGTACTGCGGCGGGACCTCGCTCATCTGGCACAACGGCGGCATCGACGGCTTCACCTCGTTCATCGGCTTCCTGCCCGAACACGACCTGGGGCTGGTCGTACTCAACGCGATGAACCCGACCCCGACCGGCGTCTTCTTCTACCTCTACGTTCTCAACCTGCTGCTGGGCGAACGCTTCGGCCTCAACAAGGGCGTCGCGGCCAAGGTCCACACCCAGTACGTGGCTGCGCTGGACGCGCTTCGCGCCCTGGGCCGCCGGACCCGACCCGTCAACCCGACGCTCACTGAGCCGTTCCTGGGCTTCTACGAGGGCGGCTACCGGCTCACCCCGCAGGGCGACCACCTCGACCTCCAGCTCGGGCCGCGGATCATGCCTCTGCGCGTCCTCCCGGACGGCACCTACGTGGTCACCGCCGGACTGCTGCCCGAGACCAGAGTCCTCCTGAACCGGGACCCCGACCACACCCCCCGGATCGAGCTGGTCGGGCTCGATACGGTCCGCCGGACCGTTGGTCTCCGGTAGCAGCCATCGGCCCGCGCGAGGCCGACGAGATACTCAGCGTCACCGATTGTGTCTCGGCAGGTCGTTGCCCACCTGACCTGACCTGACCTGACCTGACCTGACCTGACCTGACCGCCCGTCGGCCGCGCTGCTGACCTGGCCCGGCCGGTGGGGGTCAGTGACGGGCGTCGGCGGCCTTGACCGCTCTCGTGGCGAAGTAGCCGGAGAGCCAGCCGGCGGTGGCGTCCGACTGGTGCGGCGCCTCGGCGAAGCCGGTGATGGCGAAGCCCGCTGCGATCTGCCCGCCGAGCTGGTCGGTGAGCGTGTGGCTGTACTCCACCGGCGCGTCGAGGCCCCACAGCCGTTCCCGCTCGGCGGGTTCCAGGTGGGTGAGGTCGCTGTAGGGCAGGCGGTGGCGCACCACCAACTCGCCGCGTGCCTCCAGGGGCTCGGCGTCGAAGAGGTAGACGTCCGGGTTGAGGAAGCCGGACAGCAGCGTCCCGCCGGGGCGCAGCACGCGGTGGCACTCGCGCCACACCGACCCCAGCTCCGGGATGAACAGGTTGGAGACCGGGTGGACGACCAGGTCGAACGAGGCGTCCGGGAACGCGCTCAGGTCGCGCGCGTCGCCGAGCACGGTGCGCAGGTCGAGCCCTTCGCGCGCCGCGACCATCTCGTCCTGCTCCAGCTGACGGGGCGAGTTGTCGAAGACGGTCACCCGCGCGCCCGCCGCGGCCAGCACCGGAGCCTGCTGCCCGCCGCCGGAGGCGAGGCAGAGCACGTCACGACCGGCGATGTCCGGCGGGAACCAGGTCGGGTCGACCGGCTCGTACCCGATCAGGACGATGGACCACTGGCCGGCCCGCGCCTTCGCGATCACCTCGGGGCCGACCGGGCGCGACCACTCGTTGCCCTCCTCCACCTGGCGGTCCCAGGCGAGGCGGTTGTGCGCGACGGGATCGACGGGCTCGACGGGAGTCTGGCTCATGCGCCACACCCTAGTTGCTGCAGTTGCTGCACCGCACAAGTTCCGCCGATGGCTATCGGGCGGTGGGCGCTTGTTGATGCCCAAGGGCCGCCGCAGTCCTCAGGTGGGCGGGCCCGACCGGGCGGTGCGCACCGCCCGGGGCCCGCAGCCGCAGCCGGGGCGGGCCGCGGGGAGTTGCTGGACGCGGTGGTCGCGGCGCTCGCCGGATACCCGCGCCCGCAACTGCGGGCCCCGCGACGCGGGTGGTGACACCGGGCGGTGGCCAGGTCAGGGCCCGGTGTCACCGGGGTGGGAGCACAGTCCGCCTTGGTAGGTGCTGTCGTACCAGGCACCGGTGGCATCCAGGTCGAGGTTGGTGCGCCCGGGGCCGACGCAGCGGTGGTAGTCGGACCGGGGAAACCGCGTGACCTGAATCCACACGTCGGTGTTGGTGGCGCAGTGCTCGTAGTAGGCGCGCTCGCCGTCGCGGCTCGTTCCAGCCGCAGCCTGACCGGGTCTGCTCGGGGGCGGCCGTCGCAGGGGTGACCGTCGCGAGGGCCAGGGCGCCGGCCAGGGCAACGGCTGCCAGGCCCAGCCGCGATCCGCGCTGTACCGTCGGTGCGGCGAATGAGCCACGACGTTCCCGGGCTCGCTGGGAAGTGTCCATACCCGGTCAACGATCATGAAAAAGCGCGGTCACGGCCGCGCTGTGATGAGGGCCCGTGACGGATGCAGGCCCGCAGGGCAACCGGCGGGGCTCCCCGCGGTGCTGCGGTCGGACCCGAGCAGTCGGCCAGTTGGGGCCCGGCACTGCCGGGCCCCAACTGCTACCTCGAGCCTGCAGCCTGATCAGGCCAGACGGTTCCGGCGGCGTTGTCCGCGCTGACCTCGGCGCTCACGTGCACCACGTGGATGAAGGGGTGCGGGCCCGCCTCGGTCTGCCAAGGCCCGTAACCGGCGTTTGCCGCGATCACTCCGGCGACCGCCACTGCGGCGAGTCCGGCAGCGGCGATGGTCCTGACGAACCAGGTTTCCCAACCATGCATGATCATCATCCCCCGTGCTTCACGACTTGCCCTCATGGCAAGCACAGATGACGCTGATTCAAGCACTCGTGGCAGATCTCGTACAGGGCAGTGCCCGTGCGCCAGGGTGTGGGTGACGATCCGCAGCAGGCCGAATGCGGCCTCAGGGCAGTCGCAGGCGGCGCGTGGACGGCCACACCATTCAGCTCTGTCGGGGATCTTGTGATGACGTAGGACCCGGGATACCTGGTCACCGCCCCTGAACCGGCCGGGGCAGGTCCTTCCCTGCAGCAGCGACGTTCTACCTTGGTGCCATGGGAGCGGTGAACGCGAGGTGGCGGGTCGAGTTGACGCACGAGGACGTCCACGTCGGTGAGCACGGTACCCGCGCTCGGTGCCTGCCCGAGCCGTGGATGTGCGATGTCTTCCATGTCGCAGTCTGAGGGACATCCGGGTCCTCGACACGACCCGCGGTGAGTGGATCGCGGTCCTCGAACGCCTGCGTGTCGTAGCCGACGAGACCGAGGTGGAGCACCCCTACCCCAAGCTCGATCCCGTGCGTCCGGACTTCGGGGACCTCTTCCGCGTCTGGGCAGACGAGCCGGAGGGCCGAGGGACGAGTTTCTCCTTCCGGGCTCGCTTGGGCGCTGTGTGGTTCTTCGCCGTGCCCTGCGATGAGGAGGAGATCGAGTTCTCCGTCTGGCCCGAGGACGTCCTCGACGGGGCGGGGGTGGCCTCCGTGCTGCGGTTCCTGGTCGAGGTGGCGACGGCCAGTCGACGACGGGCCCTGCTGACCGCCGAGACTGTCCGGTATGACCCGGGGATGCCGACGCTGATCTCCCACGACCCTGTCGCCGGCATCACTGCTCACATCTGAAGGGTGTTGTGGCCGTGCGCTGTCGCACGGTCAATGGGGCGAGGAGTACGCGCTGGCGTAGGAAGCGCAAGGCTGGGAGGTCGTCGGCAAGGACGCGGCCCATCCAGCCCGGGAGTTGGTCCCTGCGGGGCTGGTGGAGCACCTCGGCGGGGTCGCGGACGTGCCGTGCAGTGGTGTCAAGGTGAGGGCAGGCCGAGCGGATCTCCTTCAGTTCCGCGGCGTTGGCGTCGACGGCGGCGAGATGACCGTCACCGGGCGCGTGTGCCGTTCGTCAGGGAGCCGGACTGCGGTCCAGGATCGCCTCGACGATCCGCATGAGGCGCTCGCCCGCGTGTGGGACGCTTCCGTTCTGAGTGCTCACCTGGGCTCCTTCGAGGACGAAGGTGATCTCCGCGGCCGCCTCGTCCGGATCGGGCAGGCCGGCCCGGGTGCACAGGTCGGTGAGGCGGCGCAGCTGAGCGGCCTTGTGGGCCTCGATCAGGCGGCGCGCCGGATGGGTGCGCTCGGGCAGTTCCGCGAGGGAGTTGATGAACGGGCAGCCCCGGTGGGAGATCTGGGGAAGTCCGTCGGCGATGAACCGGGCCATTCCGAGGATCTGCGCCCGGGGGTCCTGCGGGTGGGCGTCCGCCAGCCGTTCGAAGGCCGCGGTGTAGTCGGCCGCGACGATGCGGAGCCACTCCTCGACCAGCGCGTCCTTGGTCGCGAAGTGGCGGTACAGCGCCATCTTGGTGGTCTCGGCCCGGTCGGCGATCGCCTGGACGCCCACCGACTTGATCCCCTCGCGGGAGAAGAGTTCCTCGGCCGCGTCGAGGATCCGCTCCCGGGGCGGCAGCTTGGCCACCCTGCTGCGCCTGCTGACTCTGTCCATGTCCGCGTCCATGTCCGCCGTACGGGCCCCTCGTCGCTGCGGCGGGTGGTTGCGCCGCCTGACGGCAATGCTACGGTACCGGTCAGTCCTGGGCGATACCGATCGGTCTCATGCAGTACCGATCGGTATCGCCGTTCGGTGTCGACCCTTCTGAAGGACGCACATGAAGCTCTCCGAATACGTGACCCATGACGGCGTCGGCCTGGCCGACCTGGTCGCCCGGGGCCAGGTGACCAGCGCGGAACTCGCCGCAACCGCCCGGCTGGCGTACGACGCGGTCAATCCGCTGCTCAACGCCGTGGTCGAGACCTGGCCGGCGGAGGACACCCCGACGCCGGGCAGCACGCCCCTGGCCGGCGTGCCATTCCTGATCAAGGACCTCGCTGTCACGATGTCCGGCAAGCGGACGGAGCTCGGCAGCCGTCTCGCCGCAGGGAACGTCGCCGGGGCCGACTCCTTGCTCATGATGCGCTTTCGTCGCGCCGGGCTGGTGACGCTCGGACGCACGGCCACGCCCGAGTTCGCCTACAGCACCACCACGGAGGGCACGCTGTACGGCGCCACCCGCAACCCCTGGGATCCGGCCCGCAGTCCCGGCGGCTCCAGCGGAGGCTCGGGAGCCGCCGTCGCCGCGGGCATGGTCCCGATCGCGCACGCCACCGACGCGGCGGGTTCCATCCGCGTCCCTGCCGCCGCCAACGGTCTGTTCGGGCTGAAGCCGACCCGCGGCCGGATCTCGATGGGCCCGGACACGGACGAGGTCTTCAACGGGCTCGCCGTCCACGGCGCCCTCAGCCGTTCGGTGCGCGACAGCGCCGCATGGCTGGACCTCGTCCACGGCCCCGAGACCGGTGACCCTTACGCCGCCCAACGCCCCGCGCGGCCGTACGCGCAGGAGGTCACCCGCTCCCCGGGCCGCCTGCGGATCGGTCTCCTCAGCCGGCCCTGGGGCGGACGGGGCCTCGAGCGCACCGTCCTCGACGCCGCGCTCCGCTCGGCACGGCTCGCCGAGTCCCTGGGCCACCGGGTGGAGGAGGTCCAGGTCGGCCTCGGCGTCGACTGGGAGGAGTTCGTCCTGGCCAACGCCCGTCTCTGGGCCACCAATCTGGTGACCTGGATCGACGGGTTCGCGGCGGCCTTCGGGCGGCCGGTGGACGCCACCACACTCGAAGCCGAGACGCTGGCCAGTTACGCCTACGGACGGCAGGTCAGCGGGACCGAGTTCGTCCAGGCCCTGGCAATGCGCAACAGCGTGGCGCGCGCGATCGGCCGCTACTTCACCGACTTCGACCTGATGCTCACCCCGACCCTGCCCGAACTGCCCCTTCCCCTGGGCACATACGCGGCCGGTGCCGAGAACGGCGACGGTCTCGGCTGGGCGGGGCAGCTCTTCCACCGCTCGCCCTTCACCGCCCCGTTCAACGTCGCCGGCACCCCCGCCATGTCCGTCCCCCTGGAGACCGACCCCACCACCGGCCTGCCCATCGGCATCCAGTTCGCCGCGGGCCACGGACGCGAGGACGTCCTCTTCCGCCTCGCCGGCCAACTCGAACGGGCCGCCCCCTGGGGACATCGCACTCCACCGGTCTGGGCGGGCACCGCCACCGCCGTCACCGCCCGCTGACACGCCGCGACCGGGCCGGCTGCGGGACGGCAGCACGAGCGGTCGGCCCCCCGAACCGTGGCGTCGCTCGACGTTCCGGGGCCCGAGCCCGCCCGGGTCGGGCAGGGCTGTCGGGACGGTGAGTGCGGCCGGGAGCCGGCCGGCGGCCACCTGCTTGACGGCGTCGGGATCGGCCATCGCGGCCGCCGGGGTCTGCTCCACCCGCTGCACGGCGACGTTGCCCAGCCGTAGCCGGGCCTGCGCTGCTTCCCGGAGCGCCGCACCGACGAGGTCCTCGAGCAGCTGGCGGCGGCGTCCCATGAGATCGCGCACCGCAGCCGGCGTCCTGGTGGGCCTGGGTGATGCGGATCGCGGCTGCGACCCGGAGGACTCGCCCCGGCAACCGTAGGCGAGTTACCCCTGACAGCTGGCATGTCAGCTGAGGGCGGCTCGGCGTGTGTTCTCCAGCCGGGCGAGCCAGGCGGCGACGCTAGCGGTTTGTGGGGAGTTGATCCGTTGGCGGATGAGGAGGGCCTGGCGCAGTGTGTCGAGGGCGGTGGCTGTGTCGCCGAGGCGTTCGTGGCAGCGTGCGGCGCCTTCCAACGCGCGCGCTTCCTCACGTGGCCGGTTGATTCGGCGTGCCAGGGTCAGCGCTTCCAGGTATTGGGGTAGCGCGGACTGTGGACCGGTGGTGTCCGCGTTCAGGTCGCCGATGCTGTTGAGTGCCTCGGCCTGCAGGGCGTCGTTGTTCTGGGACCGGAAGGCGGCCAGACACCGCTGGAGAAGGGCGGAGGCGGTGGTGTGCTCGCCGAGTGCGTGGCGGGCTCGGGCGAGCGCGTGCATGGCCATGGCCTCGCCGACCGGGGCGCCGATGTTCCGGAGTTCGGCCGATGCCTGTTCCAGCAGCACTGCGGCCGCTTCGTGGTCGCCGGCTTCCGACCGGATCCTGCCCAGGGTGTAGGTGGCACTGGCTGCCCCGAGGCGGTTGCCGAGCTTCCGGTAGGCCACCAGGGCGCGTTCCTGAAGGGCGGCCGCCTCCTGGTGTTTCCCGGTCTCCAGCAGGACCGTGCCCAGGTCCCTGAGTACGCTGGCTTCCCTCTGGTGCAGCCCGAGTTCGCGGAAGGAGGCTGCGGCCCGTTCCAGCAGGTTGGCGGCGGTGGCGGAGTCTCCGGTGGAATGGCTCGTGCGGCCCAGCTGGAAGAGCACGCTCGTGTGCCCGACGGGGTCGTCGAGGTTCTCCTGGAGGACCAGGGCCTGGCGAAGGAGCGTGCCAGCCGAGGGATAGTCACCGCTGATCAAGGCGGTGGTGCCCAGTTCGCACAGGGTGTTGGCCTGCCCTTCAAGATCACCGAGCGTCTGGAAGAGCGCCAGCGCCTGCCGACTCAACTCAGCCGCGCCGGCGAGGCTGCCTTGCAGGGCCTGAAGACGGCCCAACTCGTACAGGGCGGTTGCCTCGCCGAGTCGCTCACCGAGCCGTTCGTAGATCTCCAGCGAGTGCTGAAACCGCTGCTCCGCTTCCTGGAGACTCCCACTCGAGTGGCAGATCCGGCCGATGGTCAGCAGTGCGTTCGCCCCGGCGATGGTGTCGCCCGGGTCTTTCGGTGGGGTGGCGATGACGGCGTGCTGGAGGTCGACGCTCTCCTGCCAGCGGCCCTCGAAATGCAGGTAGACGCTCATCTCACCGGTGAGTGCGTTCGCGGCGTCATGGCGGTCGTGGGTGCGGGCGTGCCGGACAACACTCAGCAGGTTCTCCTGTTCCGTGCGCAGCCAGGCCAGCGCTGCTGCTCGGCCGGCCAGCTCGGGCTCGGCCGGCAGGGTGGTGGTAGCGCTGATCGGTGACGCGCCGGGGCGGTGGAGGGGGCTGAGGTGGTGGTCGGCGCGGCGCGCGGTGTGCAGGTAGTAGCCGAGCAGTTGCTCCAGCGCGCGGCCGATCTCGGTGTCGGGCGCGACACCGGGCAGGGTGCGGACGTAGGCGCGCGTCAGGTCGTGCATCCGGTACCGGCCCGGAGCCGCCTGGAGGAGCAGGCTGCGGTCCAGGAGGGACTCCAACAGGCGCTCGGCGTGGCGCAGATTGGTGTCGAACATGTTCGCGGCGGCGTAGGCGTCCAGGTCCGGCCCCGGGATCTGTCCCACCAGCCTGAACATGCGCTGCTCGTCCTCGTACAGTGCGGCGTAGGAGACGTCGAACAGGGCGCGGAGGTTGCGGTCCTCGTCCTGGAGATGGGACAGGGGGTCGGTGTCCTCCCGGATTTGGGCGAGGAGGTCCTCGATCCGCAGCGTTCGGTGGTGGCGCAGGCGGGCGCCGATGATGCGCACCGCCAGTGGCAGACCGCCGCACAGGGCGACGAGTTGGGCGACGGCCGGGTGGCCGGGCGGAACGCGGTCCGGTCCGGCGACCTTCTGGAGCAGGGCGAGCGCGGCGTCGTCGGGCAGGACGTCCAGGTTGATCAGGTGGGCGTCGTCCAGTCCGGCCAGGACGGTTCGGCTGGTGACCAGGACCAGGCAGCCGGGGGTCCCGGGAAGAAGCGGGCGGACCTGGGCGGTGCCGGCGGCGTTGTCGAGGACGATCAGCGTGCGGGTGCCGGCCATGCGTGAACGGTAGAGCGCCGCACGCTCGCCGAGGTCGTCGGGGATGTTATCGGCCGGCACGCCGAGGGAGCGCAGCAGGAAAGCCAGTGCGGCGTCGGCACTGACCGGTTCGAGGCCGGCGGTGTTGCCGCGCAGGTCGACGAAGAGCTGGCCGTCGGGAAAGCTCGTACTGACGCGGTGTGCGGTGCGCACGGCCAGGGCGCTCTTGCCGACCCCGGCCATGCCGTCGATCGCGGAGATCACCACCATGCCGGCCTCGTTCCCACCGGGTGCCGAGGCCGCCAGGGCGAGCAGTTCCGCGAGCTCCTGGGAACGCCCGGTGAAGACCCGGGTGTCGAGGGGCAACTGCCGAGGGACATCCGCGAGGGCGACATGGGCAACGGGGGCAACGGGCGCGGGCTGCGTCGGTGTGCCCGTCAGGAGCAGGGTCGGGTCGACACGCAGGATCCGGGCGTGCAGGGCCTGGGATGCCGCGCAGGGTTCGACGGCGAGCTCGTCGGCCAGCGTGCGGTGCAGCGCCCGGTAGGCCTCCAACGCGTCGGCCTGCCGGCCGGAGCGGTACAGCGCCAGCATCAACTGGCCCTGGAGGGTCTCGCGCAACGGGTGCTCAGCGGACAGGCCGTACAACTCGCCGACGAGCTCCGCGTGGCGGCCCAGCTGGAGGTCGGCCTCCAGCCGTGCCTCCAGCGCGTGCAGCCGGGCCTCCGAGAGCTGTGCGACGAGGGATCCTCTGGCGCAGGCCGGGACGTCGGCCAGCGGCTCGCCGCGCCACAGCGACAGGGCCTGGGCGAACCGGGCGGATGCCGCCGCCCAGCGTCCGGCGGCCGCGTCCTGCCGCCCCGCGGTGCACCAGTCCTCGAAGACGTCGAGGTCCAGCTCGCCGGCCTCGACCCGCAGCAGGAAGCCGGCGGGCGCCGACCTCAGCCGGCCGGCCTCGCCCGGCCCGAGCGCCCGGCGCAGCCGGAACACCAGGTTGGCCAGTGCCGACGCGGCCGCCCCCGGTGGTTGCGCGCCCCACAGCAGGTCGGTGAGCCGATCGGCGGAGACCGGCTGGTTGGCATCCAGCAGCAGTGCGGCGAGCAACGTGCGAATCTTCACCCCGCGCACTTCCAGCGGCCCGTCGTCCCCCACGACTTCGAACGCACCCAACAGCTTGAATTCCACGAGCACCCCCGGTGTCCTGCCCCCGTATCAGTGCTGATCACCCTACGCCCCGTCATCTACACGGGATCTACGGGCGATGTGAACGCCGACTGCGAACGTTGCGTCAGCGGGTCACACCGCACGGTGTGACACCACCAGCCGCAACCGCGGCACCACTGGTTCAAGGAGATACACACATGTCCAATGGCATCGATCTGCAGGTCAAGTCGAGCTCCGTGTCGCGCAGGACGTCGCTGGACGCGCTGCTGACCGCCAGCACCGTCGGAGTCTGGGGCCCCGACCTCACGTCGGGCCCCGTCCCGGCGTGCCAGCAGGGCCCGGGCCCGTGCGACAGCCCGCGGTGCTACCCGGGACGCTACTAGGCGGTGTCGTCAAAGGGTCAGGCCCACATGAGGAGTGAGGCGAGGGTAGCGGCGGCTTGGTAGGTCACGGCGGTCTTGTCGTACCTGGTGGCCAGGCCTCGCCACTGCTTCAGGCGGTT